>NZ_SDFT01000152.1:0-9020 GCF_004916815.1 Pantoea sp. R102 | reverse complement strand
GCGCGTTAACGCGCACCAGGGAGATTACGGTGCCGGATACGTGTACTGACGGTGAATCGCTTCCAGCGCCTCTAACACCTCGCCGCTCAGCGTCAGGTTGAAACTCTCCACGTTAACCTTCAGCTGTTCCATGGTGGTGGCACCGAGCAGGGTGCTGGCCACAAACGGCTGCTGCCGCACATAGGCCAGCGCCATCTGTGACGGATCCAGGTTGTGCTGTTTCGCCAGTGCCACGTAGGCAGCAATCGCCTGCTGTGACTGCTCGCCGCTGTAGCGGGTAAAGCGGCTAAACAGCGTATTACGTGCGCCGGCCGGTTTCGCCCCGTTGAGGTATTTGCCGCTCAGCGTACCAAAGGCCAGGCTGGAATAGGCCAGCAGTTCCACGCCCTCATGCTGGCTAATCTCTGCCAGACCCACTTCAAAACTGCGGTTCAGCAGGCTGTACGGATTCTGAATGGTGACGATACGCGGCAGCTCATGCTTCTCCGCTAGTTGCAGGTAGCGCATCACGCCCCAGGCCGTTTCGTTCGAGACGCCGATGTAACGGATCTTGCCCGCGCGTACCTGTTCGGTCAGCGCTTCCAGCGTCTCCAGCAGCGTAACGGTGGCGGTGTTATCACTGTACTGATAACCGAGCTTGCCAAAGTAGTTGGTCTGGCGTTGCGGCCAGTGCAGCTGGTAGAGGTCGAGGTAATCGGTATTGAGGCGTTTCAGGCTGGCGTCCAGCGCTTCGCGGATGTTCTTGCGATCCAGCGCCTGGTTGGGGCGAATCAGCGCATCGCTGCCGCGCACCGGGCCGGCGACTTTACTCGCCAGAATGATTTTGTCGCGGCTGCCGCGCTTTTGCAGCCAGCTGCCAATGTATTTTTCGGTCAGGCCCTGGGTTTCCGGACGCGGTGGCACCGGATACATCTCGGCGGTATCAATCAGGTTAATACCCTGGCTAACGGCGTAATCAAGCTGCTGGTGGGCGTCGGCTTCGCTATTCTGCTCACCAAACGTCATCGTGCCTAACCCCAGCTGACTGACTTCCAGCGTGCTATGGGGGATACGGTGATAATGCATTGCCGGCTTCCTTTTTTCATTATGAAACGGAATGTTGTGTTCTCTGGGACTATAGCCTGTGAAGTGGCGCAGAAGGAAGGGGGGAAAGTTCGGGAAATCGCCTGCACAGGGGGAAAACGCGTACAGGCGAGGCAATTTGGCACTTAACGCTCAATGATGGTGGAAACCTCGTCACCATTAATTTGCATAACATGGCCCTGTTCGTCGGTGTACTGCACCAGACCGGTTTCTTTATCAATCGACGGCTTACCTTCGGTCATAATCATGCGGCCATCTTTGGTGGCCATAACGTAATCACTGCTGCAACCGCTTAATGCCAGCGCCGCCAGCAGCAGGCCCACTGCACTTACCAACCCTTTCATTCTCAGCTCCCTCAAGCCACTTCAACAGCAAAAGTGTAGTAATAAATGCTTTTGCCAGCTGGAGTAATCGCATCATTCCTAAAATAACAGGGCGAGATGCGCTCGCCCTTGACAGGTTACGCTTTGTTTTTCCTGCTGCGCATCAGGTTCAGACACTCTACCGCCATGGAGAAGAACATCGCAAAATAAATGTAACCTTTTGGTACATGCATACCAAAACTCTCGAGGATCAGGGTAAAGCCGACCAGAATCAGAAACGCCAGCGCCAGCATTTTGACCGACGGATGCCGCTCAACAAACTCGCCAATCGCGCGCGCGGCCACCATCATCATCAGCACTGCGATGACCACCGCCGCCATCATAATGAACAGGTGATCGGACAGACCGACGGCGGTGATCACCGAATCCAGGCTGAAAATGATGTCGAGCAGCATGATCTGCACGATGGCGCCGAAGAAAGAGTGCACATTGGTTTTGTGCTCCTCTTCGCCGCCTTCGATGGTTTCATGGATCTCCATGCTCGACTTCCACAGCAGGAACAGGCCGCCGAACAGCAGAATCAGATCGCGCGCGGAGAAGGCGTGGTCCATGATGGAAAACAACGGCTGCGTCAGTCTCACCACCCAGGCGATGGAGGCCAGCAGCCCAAGGCGCATCAACATCGCCCCCATCAGACCCAGCCGGCGCGCCCGGTTTTGCTGGTGCTGGGGCAGTTTCGCGACCACCAGAGACAGGAAAATAATGTTATCGATACCCAGCACCACTTCCAGAATGGTTAATGTTCCCAGCGCCAGCCAGGCGTTGGGATCAGCAATCCAGTCAAACATGAATCCTTCATTCCTAAACGAAAAGTAAACGGGAATTATACACGGCGCAGGCGGCGCTGCCTAAAGTGATCCTGCAAGGGCGAGGTTGTACCGGGAATTACAGCAGAAAATGCCGTGCCAGCAGCGGTCCGGTAAAGCTCTTCTTGAGGTAAAAACCGCGCGGCAGCGTCATGATCGGCTCGCCGTGTTCGCCGATGGCTTCGGTCAGCGCTTTGCTGTTGGCCGCTTTTGGCCTGATTTGCAGCCACGCGCCGTGGCGGGCGGTGATGCGCTCCACCTGGCCGAGCACGATCATGTCCATCAGCTCTTCCCAGTCCTCACGTAACTGCTGCTCTTCCTGCGCATTCGGTTGCCACAGCAGTGGCGAACCCACGCGGCGCTCGGCCAGCGGAATGGCGCGATCGCCCTCCACCGGGATCCACAGCACCCGCGCCAGCTTGTGGCGCACGTGGCTGGTTTGCCAGGTAACGCCGCTGTTGCCGGTGAGCGGTGCCACGCAGACAAAGGTGGTTTCCAGCGGCTTACCCAGCGCGTCGACCGGAATGGTTTTGAGTTCAATACCGAGATGCGCAAAATCCTGCTCGGCTTTACTGCCGGCGCTGGCGCCCAGCAGCAGCTCCAGCAGCATACCGACCCAGCCTTTGTCACGGCGTAAATCGGCGGGCATCGGCAGGCCAAGCTGCGCGGCCAGCGCGGCAAAGCTCTGACCAGCCAGCTGTTGGGCACGCTGGAGCAGTTCAGCTTCGTTACGGGGCGCAGCAGGCAAGGCGGCAGGGCAATTCATGATAAAACTCGCATTGGTCAAAATATGGTCAGTAAAGGTCAGCGCGCGTTGTCCACATCGTGCCGGACAATGTAAACGTGATAATAGCATGATTCAGCATGCTTTTTTAGCGCGATTGACCAGGTGCTCACCAGGGTAAGAGGCGGTTATCCCGGTTTGTTATCGACAATGAACAGGATCTTAAACCCAGTTATCCACAGAAAAGTGGGATAACCCCACGTTTTGCCCACCCCTGTTTCCATTTACAGCCTTGACTTTGCCGAACTGCGCGCTTTTTTTCCATTCTCTGCCCAGGTTTAGGACATTCTCTGTGGATAAAATCAACGGTGATGGATCTTTGAGCAGCGGTAACCGCGTGGGGAAGAATAACCGGCTTTTACACCGTGTATATGAACGCGTTGATTGTCTATAACTATGATAAATGGGGATTTTAGTGCTATTCCCCCCGGCGTGCATTAGAATTTTCCGAAGCGGTTATTCAACTCATTCCCGTGTTCTGCACAAAGCTATCCACAGAAAAGGTGAATAAGATCGCCGTTAAATGCCCCTGTCTGTTTATAACATGGCTATTATCTGTGAGTTATCCCATTGTTATCCGGTCAGCGGCGCGGATATCCAGTGGTTTACCGCCTGTAAGGAGTATGAAACAATCAGGCTATTCAAATTTAGCTTTGAGGTAGTCCAGTGATCGATGATGATGGCTACCGCCCGAATGTTGGTATCGTAATCTGTAACAGGCAAGGACAAGTGTTATGGGCCAGGCGCTTTGGACAGCACTCCTGGCAGTTTCCTCAGGGAGGCATCAATCCGGGTGAAACCGCTGAACAGGCGATGTATCGCGAACTGTTCGAAGAAGTGGGTTTACACCGCAAAGATGTTCGAATACTTGCTTCAACCCGTAACTGGTTACGTTACAAGTTGCCAAAACGTTTGGTGCGTTGGGACACAAAGCCGGTGTGTATCGGCCAGAAACAAAAGTGGTTTCTTCTGCAGTTGATGTGTAGTGACGCGGATATCAATGTGCAACACAGCAGCACGCCGGAGTTCGATGGCTGGCGCTGGGTCAGCTTCTGGTATCCGGTACGTCAGGTTGTCTCTTTCAAGCGCGATGTGTATCGCCGCGTCATGAAGGAATTCGCTGGCGTGGTGATGTCTATGCAGGAGAGTGCGGGGCAGCGCAATAACAACGCCGCCCATCGACGTAAAAGAGGATAGGCCACGCCCTTTATGCTCACTCAGTTGCGCGAAATTGTAGAAAAAGTGGCGAGTGCACCGCGTCTGAATGAAGCACTCGACATTCTGGTCAACGAAATATGCCTGGCGATGGAGACCGAGGTCTGCTCGGTTTACCTCGCCGATCACGATCGACGTTGCTACTACCTGATGGCGACGCGCGGCCTGAAAAAGCCGCGCGGCCGCACCGTTACGCTGGCGTTCGACGAAGGTATCGTCGGGCTGGTGGGCCGCCTGGCCGAACCGATCAACCTTGCCGATGCGCAAAGCCATCCCAGTTTTAAATACATTCCCTCCGTAAAAGAAGAGCGCTACCGCTCGTTTCTGGGTGTGCCAATCATCAGCCGGCGTCAACTGCTCGGCGTGCTGGTGGTGCAACAGCGAGAGCATCGTCAGTTCGACGAAAGCGAAGAGTCATTTCTGGTTACGCTGGCCACGCAGATGGCCGCGCTGCTGTCGCAGTCGCAGCTTGGCCAGCTGTTCGGTCAGTTCCGCCAGACGCGCGTCAAAGCGATTGCCGCCGCGCCGGGCGTCGCCGTTGCACCTGGCTGGGTTGATGAAACACAGCCGTTGCTCGACCAGGTGTCCGCCGCCTCTACGCTCGATCCACAGCGTGAACGCGAGCGCCTGATTGTCGCCATGGGCGAGGCGGGCAACGAGTTTCGTCGCTTCAGCAAGCGTTTCGCGGCCAGCGTGCAGAAAGAGAGCGCGGCGATCTTCGATCTCTACTCGCACCTGCTCACCGATGCGCGACTGAAAAAAGATCTGTTTGCCGAGATCGAGCGCGGATCGGTAGCCGAGTGGGCGGTCAAAACGGTGATCGAGAAGTTTGCCGCACAGTTTGCCAGCCTGCAGGATCACTATTTACGCGAGCGCGCCGGGGATCTGCGCGTGCTCGGCCAGCGCCTGCTGTTCCACCTTGACGACACGCTGGTGGGCACCAATGCCTGGCCGGAACGTTTTGTGCTGGTGGCCGATGAACTCACCGCCACCACACTGGCGGAGCTGCCGCAGGAGCGGCTGGCGGGCGTGGTGGTGCGCGATGGCGCAGCCAACTCGCACGCGGCGATCCTCACGCGCGCCATGGGTATTCCGACCGTGATGGGCGCGGATATCCTGCCGTCGCAGCTCAACAAGCGGCTGCTGATCGTGGACGGCTATCGCGGCGAAGTGCTGATCGATCCAGAGCCGGTGCTGGTGCAGGAGTATCAGCGGCTGATCAGCGAAGAGAACGCGCTGAGCAAAATGGCCGAAGATGTGGTGGAGCAGCCCGGCGAGCTGAAAAGCGGCGAGCGCGTGCAGGTGATGCTCAACGCCGGTCTCAGCCCGGAACACGAACAGGCGCTCGACAACTGGGTTGACGGCATCGGCCTGTATCGCACCGAAATTCCGTTCATGCTGCAAAGTGGCTTCCCGTCGGAAGAGGAGCAGGTGGCGCAATATCAGGGCATGCTGCAACTGTTTTACGACAAACCGGTGACGTTGCGCACGCTGGATGTCGGCGCTGACAAACAGCTGCCTTACATGCCGATCAGTGAAGAGAACCCCTGTCTCGGCTGGCGCGGCATTCGTCTGACGCTCGACCAGCCGGAGATCTTCCTGGTGCAGGTGCGCGCCATGCTGCGCGCCAACGTCGCTTCGGGCAACCTGAGCATTCTGCTGCCGATGATCAGTCATATCGACGAGATCGAAGAGGCGCGGCGCCTGATCGATCGCGCCGGTCGCGAAGTGGAAGAGATGCTCGGTTATGCCATTCCGAAACCGCGCATTGGCGTGATGATTGAAGTGCCGTCGATGCTGTTTCTGATCCCGCATCTGGCGCAACGCGTGGACTTTATCTCCGTCGGCACCAACGATCTCACCCAGTATCTGCTGGCGGTCGATCGCAACAATACCCGCGTTGCCAACCTTTACGATTCGCTGCATCCGGCGATGCTGCGGGCGTTGCAAACCATCGCCAATGAAGCCCGCCAGGCCAAACTGGAGCTGTGCCTGTGTGGTGAAATGGCGGGCGATCCGATGTGCGTCGCGCTGCTGGTGGGTCTGGGTTATCACCATCTCAGCATGAACGGCAAGAACATTCCGCGCGTCAAATACCTGCTGCGCCACCTCGATTATGAAGAGGCGCAGAAACTGAGCCAGCAGGGCGTGATGGCGCACACCGCAACGGAAGTGCGCCATCTGGTGTCGGCCTTCATGGAGCGGCGCGGCCTGGGCGGACTGATTCGCGGCGGACGTTAACTGTTTACATTTCTGCGGAAATTGTGAAAAGCGGCTGTGCTATGATGCGCAGCCTTTTATTGTATGGCCCTTTAGCCACGCCCATTTGCGGGCAGAAAAAACATGGTGAAAGATGACTAACGGCTACATTTCATTTCCCCAATTCGATCCGGTGATCTTCTCCATCGGACCGGTTTCGCTGCACTGGTACGGCCTGATGTATCTGGTAGGCTTTGTGTTTGCTATGTGGCTGGCGGTGCGCCGCGCCAACAAACCCGGTAGCGGCTGGAAAAAAGAAGAAGTTGAAAACCTGCTGTACGCGGGCTTCCTCGGCGTGTTCCTCGGCGGCCGCATCGGCTACGTGCTGTTCTATAACCTGCCGCTGTTCCTCGACAACCCACTCTATCTGTTCAAAGTGTGGGACGGGGGCATGTCATTCCACGGTGGTCTGATTGGCGTGATCGTGGTGATGCTGATCTTCGCCCGCCGTACCAAACGCACCTTCTTCCAGGTCTCTGATTTCATTGCGCCGCTGATCCCGTTTGGCCTCGGTGCTGGCCGTCTCGGCAACTTCATCAACGGCGAACTGTGGGGCCGCGTGGCGCCTGACTTTAAATTCGCCATGCTGTTCCCGGGTTCGCGCAGCGAAGATCTCGCGCTGGCGGCCAATAACCCGCAATATCAGGAACTGCTGAACACGTACGGCGTGCTGCCGCGCCATCCGTCACAGCTGTACGAGCTGTGCCTGGAAGGCATCGTGCTGTTTATCATTCTCAACCTGTTTATTCGCAAGCCGCGCCCGATGGGCAGCGTCTCCGGCCTGTTCCTGATTGGCTACGGCGCATTCCGCATTATCGTGGAGTTTTTCCGCCAGCCGGATGCCCAGCTTGGCCTGTTCGAAGGCGGTATCAGTATGGGCCAGATTCTGTCGATCCCGATGATTCTGGCCGGAGTGATTATGATGGTCTGGGCGTATCGTCGTCGCCCGCAGCAACAAACGCGTGAGGTAAAATGAAACAGTATCTGGATTTGATGCAACATGTGCTGAATGAAGGCGCAGAAAAGGCCGACCGTACCGGTACCGGCACGCTCTCCATCTTTGGCCACCAGATGCGTTTCAATTTGCAGGACGGTTTTCCGCTGGTCACCACCAAGAAGGTGCATCTGCGCTCAATCATTCATGAGCTGCTGTGGTTCCTAAAAGGCGACACCAACATCGGCTACCTGAAAGAGAACAAGGTCACCATCTGGGACGAATGGGCGGATGAAAACGGCGATCTGGGACCGGTCTACGGCAAGCAGTGGCGCAGCTGGGGCAATGCTTCCGGCGAAGAGATCGATCAAATCAGCAAGGTGATTGAGCAGCTGAAACGCGATCCGGATTCGCGCCGCATTATCGTTTCGGCATGGAATGTCGGTGAGCTGGATCAGATGGCGCTGGCGCCGTGCCACGCGTTTTTCCAGTTCTACGTGGCGAATGGCAAGCTGTCGTGCCAGCTGTACCAGCGTTCGTGCGATATCTTCCTCGGCCTGCCGTTCAATATCGCCAGCTATGCGCTGCTGGTGCATATGGTGGCACAGCAGTGCGATCTTGAGGTGGGCGATTTCGTCTGGACCGGCGGCGATACGCACCTGTACAGTAACCATCTCGAACAGGCGCGACTGCAGCTGACGCGTGAAACGCGACCGCTGCCGAAACTGGTGATTAAGCGTAAGCCCGCGTCGATTTTTGATTACCAGTTCGATGATTTTGAGATCGAAGGCTACGATCCGCATCCGGCGATCAAAGCGCCGGTTGCCGTGTAATCTGCCGCTCTTCAGCATCAGGCCCTGCCATCGCGCAGGGCTTTTTTTTGCCTGGCCTCCGCCCGCTTCTGCGGGGATTTTCTGAATCCGACGCGCAAAAAAAGGGTGTTGTCTGCACCGGGCATAACTTTCCTGCGGCACGCTTTCCATCTTCTCTGTTTGCCGCTGTTGCTTTTCGTCCGGCAGGCGCAGAGTGCCGGTTATGAACAGAACCCAAAACGCCGGCTTTACTCTGCCGGAACTGCTGCTGGTTATGGTGATTGCCGGCATCCTCAGCATCGCCGCCTTACAGGGCTGGCAGCGCTGGCAACAGTATCAGCAACTGCGTGACAGCGTTCTGCAACTGCAGAGCTTTTTGCTGCGGCTGCGCGCACACGCCAGCTGGCACAACCGCGACCTCAGCCTGTGGCTGCAACCAGGCGAAAACGGCTGCCTCGGCACCGGGCCGCAGCCCGCAGAAGGATGTCAGCTGCCGTCGCGCTGGCTGTTCCGGCCGCCTTATCGCGAAGTGCGCATCACCGCACTGGTCGGCGAGCCGGGCTTTTACGGCCGACGCGATGTTGCCCGGCCCGGTAGTATCGAACTGGAGAGCGCAGCTGGCCGCTGGCGCGTCATCCTCTCCGCCCGGGCGCGCATCCGGGTCTGCCAGCCGGGAGAGAAGGGATGCGAATAGCGCAGGGGGGCTTCAGTCTGCTGGAGATACTGATCGCCATGGCGATTGGC
>NZ_SDFT01000151.1:0-10671 GCF_004916815.1 Pantoea sp. R102 | reverse complement strand
TGCCCGGGCGCTGGCGCAGCAGGCTGAGAAGCAGGCTGAAACCGAACCGCTAAGCCGCCAGGCCATTGACCCGCGCAAGGCCGCCGTGGAAGCCGCCATTGCGCGTGCCAAAGCGAAGAAAGCTGCGGCCGCGCAGACGCCGGCCGACGCTGAGCCGGCAGCGGAAACGCCCGCAGCTGAGGTCGATCCGCGCAAAGCCGCAGTCGAAGCTGCTATCGCCCGTGCCAAAGCGAAGAAAGCCGCGGCCGCGCAGACGTCGGCCGACGCTGAGCCAGCAGCGGAAACACCCGCAGCTGAGGTCGATCCGCGCAAAGCGGCGGTTGAAGCGGCGATTGCGCGCGCCAAAGCGAAGAAAGCCGCGGCCGCAGCGCAGCAGACAGCCGACGCGCCCGCCGCATCCCCTGAAGTGGAGGCTGCTGCCTCTCCTGACTCCGCCGACCCACGCAAAGCGGCGATTGCCGCAGCGGTCGCCCGTGCCAAAGCGCGTAAAGCGCAGCAGCAGCCTTCGACGACTGAGGACTAAATGGCTTTTCGTATTGCAAGTTCGCCTTATACCCATAACCGCCGCAGCACCGGCAACATCATGCTGCTGGTGGTACTGGCCGCGCTGCCCGGCATGGCGGCACAGTGGTATTTCTTCGGCATCGGTTTCCTGATTCAGGTGCTGCTGGCAGTCGCTACCGCATGGATCACCGAGGGCGTGATTCTGCGCCTGCGTCACGCGCCGGTAGTGCCGACGCTGGCAGATAACTCTGCCCTGCTGACGGCGCTGCTGCTGGGCATCAGCCTGCCGCCGCTGGCGCCGTGGTGGCTGGTGGTGCTAGGTACCGTATTTGCTGTGGTTATCGCCAAGCAACTGTACGGCGGCCTCGGCCAGAATCCGTTCAATCCGGCCATGGTCGGTTATGTGGTACTGCTGATCTCCTTCCCGGTGCAGATGACCAGCTGGCTGCCGCCGGATGTCCTGCAGGCCATTAAACCTGGCCTGATGGACTCACTCAGTATGATTTTTACCGGCCACACGCTGGCCGGTGACAGCATGCAGCAGCTACAGCTGGGTGTGGATGGCGTGAGCCAGGCCACGCCGCTGGATACCTTTAAAACCGGCCTGCGCGCCGGGCACAGCGCCGAACAACTGCTGGCCCAGCCGATTTATAGCGGCGTACTGGCCGGCCTCGGCTGGCAGTGGGTCAATCTCGGCTATCTGCTCGGCGGCATGCTGCTGCTGGCGAAGAACGCCATTCGCTGGCATATCCCGTTCAGCTTCCTGCTGTCGCTGGCGCTGTGCGCCACGCTCGGCTGGCTGTTCGCGCCGCAGTCGCTGAACTCGCCGCTGGTACATCTGTTCTCCGGGGCGACCATGCTCGGTGCGTTCTTTATTGCCACCGATCCGGTCACCGCTTCTACCACCAACCGTGGCCGGCTGATTTACGGTGCGCTGATTGGCCTGCTGGTGTGGCTGATTCGCAGCTTCGGTGGCTATCCGGATGGCGTCGCCTTTGCGGTGCTGCTCGCCAACATCTGCGTGCCGCTGATTGACTACTACACGCAGCCGCGCGTGTATGGCCATCGCAGGGATTGATGATGATCGAAACCATTCGTAAAAACGCGTTCACGCTGGGCATGTTTGCCGTGATCACCACCGGCGTGACGGCGGTGGTCAACTATGTCACCAAACCGACGGTCGATCACCAGACCGCGCTGCAGCAGAAAAACCTGCTCGACCAGGTGGTGCCTACCGATTTGTACGACAACAATATTCAGCAGGAGTGTCTGCTGGTGACCGATGCCCGCGCGCTCGGCAACGACAAACCGCATCATCTGTATGTGGCGCGCAAAGGGGATCAACCGGTGGCCGCCGCACTTGAGACCACCGCCCCTGACGGCTATTCTGGCGCAATACAGATGCTGGTCGGCGCTGATTTCCATGGCAAAGTGCTGGGCGTACGCGTAATTGAACATCATGAGACGCCGGGTCTGGGTGATAAAATTGAGCTGCGAATTTCCGACTGGATCAACAGTTTTAACGGCAAAGTGGTGCACGGTGCCGACGATAAAGCCTTTGCGGTGAAAAAAGACGGTGGCGAATTTGACCAGTTTACCGGCGCTACCATCACGCCGCGCGCGGTGGTCAACGCCACCAAACGCACGGCGCTGCTGATTGAAACGCTGCCAGCGAAGCTCGCTTCGCTGCCTGAATGTGGAGATGCACCATGAGTGAAGCGAAAAATTTACTGATTGGCGGACTGTGGAAGAATAACTCGGCGCTGGTGCAGCTGCTGGGGCTCTGTCCGCTGCTGGCGGTGACCTCAACCGCTACTAACGCACTGGGCCTCGGACTGGCAACCACGCTGGTACTGACCATCACCAACAGTGCGATTTCCGCTTCGCGCCGCTGGGTGCCGGGTGAGATTCGTATTCCGATCTACGTGATGATCATCGCCTCGGTGGTGAGCTGCGTGCAGATGCTGATCAACGCCTATGCCTATGGCCTGTATCAGTCGCTGGGCATCTTTATCCCGCTGATCGTCACCAACTGCATTGTGGTGGGACGTGCGGAAGCGGTGGCATCGAAAAGCAGCATTCCCCTCTCCGCGCTGGATGGCTTTGCCATCGGTATGGGCGCTACCTGCGCAATGGTGACGCTGGGTTCGATTCGTGAACTGATTGGTAACGGCACGCTGTTCAATGGCGCTGACCAGCTGCTGGGGCCGTGGGCTAAAGCGCTGCGCATTGAAGTGGTGCATTTTGATTCACCGATGCTGCTGGCGATGCTGCCGCCGGGTGCGTTTATCGGCCTCGGTATGCTGCTGGCCGGCAAATACCTGATCGATCAGAAAATGAAGCAGCGCGCCGCACGTCAGCTGGACGCTGCTGCTGCCGCGCCGCAGGGCGAAACCGGGAAGGCTGTGTGAATAAGGATAAACGCCTGCAGATCCTCACGCGACTGCGTGACGCCAATCCCCATCCGACCACCGAACTGAATTTCAGCTCACCGTTTGAGCTGCTGATCGCTGTGCTGTTGTCGGCACAGGCAACCGATGTCAGCGTCAATAAAGCCACCGCCCGACTCTATCCGGTGGCCAATACGCCAGCGGCAATGCTGGCGCTCGGCGTGGAAGGCGTTAAAGAGTACATCAAGACCATTGGCCTGTTTAACAGCAAAGCGGAAAACGTCATCAAAACCTGCCGCATTCTGCAGGAGCAGCACGGCGGTGTGGTGCCGGAAGACCGCGCGGCACTGGAAGCCCTGCCCGGCGTCGGGCGTAAAACCGCCAACGTGGTGCTCAATACCGCCTTTGGCTGGCCCACCATTGCCGTGGATACCCACATTTTCCGCGTCAGCAATCGCACCCGCTTTGCGCCGGGTAAAAACGTTGAGGAAGTAGAGCAGAAGCTGCTCAAGGTGGTGCCGACTGAATTTAAGGTTGACTGCCATCACTGGCTGATTCTGCACGGTCGCTACACCTGCGTGGCGCGTAAACCGCGCTGCGGCTCCTGCCTGATTGAAGATTTGTGTGAATTTGCGGAAAAGACCGACTGACTGCGGGCTAACAACGGCGCGACATCGCGCGCCGTACTCTCAGCAATAATCGTTATCGCGCCGCCTGCAGCCACGCCACCACCAGCGGCGACAGCCGGTTCTGAAGCGCAGCACGTTCAGACTGGAACAGCGTGGCGACAAAGAACGGATGATCGGTCAGCTCTACCCCGCGCACGTCCCCCTCCAGATCCCATGAGGTAATACGCAGATTGCGCGTGGCCAGCGCCTCGCTGAACTCAGCGTTAACGCCAAAGTTGCAGTGATAGCCTTCGTTACTCTGCAGCGCGCCGTAGGCCTGAGCAATACGCGAACCCGGCTCAAACGTCACCTCACCGCGCTGCTCGACCAGCGAACAGGCCAGTGGCGCAATCACCCAGCGCGCGTCAGGGTCGGTCTCGGCATGGCCAGCATCCTCCCAGCCCAGCACGTTGCGCGCATACTCCACTACCGCATACTGAAAGCCGGCGCACGAGCCTAAAAAGGGATTACCGCTTTCGCGCGCCCAGCGAATGACGTCGAACACGCCGGCATCATTCAGGAAGGGACTGCCAGGCACCACCCAGACGGCATCATAGTCGTGCAGACGCGGTAGATCGATTTCCGGCGTCGCGATCCAGTCGGCGGTTACGTTAAGTGAGAGAGAGGTTGCGGCAAGCTGAACAGCGGGAGGAATAGCCTGGTGCGCGACAGCACTGGCACGGTAATCGCCCACGAGAGCGACACGAACGGACTGCTTCATGATGAGTTCCTTGCAGGGAAAAAACGAGGTTACAGCAATTTCTTCAGGCTGTCTAAGGGCTGGCGATCGGCTATCCATCTTTCCCCTGCCTGGCGCAACAGGTCACTGCCGCCGGGGGTGCTGCAGAGCTTATACGATGAAAGCCGCGATTAAGTGGTGAAATTGTCGGCAAACGGGAGAGCGGCAATCGTTTTCTTTTTTTACATTTCTAATTAATTGATAATTTTGTGCGCAGGATCAACAAATTAGCCTGCAGCGAACTGTCAGCCGCTTATTGTGCTCAACAATCAGACAATTGCGCTTACTTCTTCGGCAAAAATCAGGGGAATCATCCAGCTTAATGGGCTGGATAATATTATGTCCTGCCCGGAGCAGGAAAAGCAGTTTATCTCAGGAAAATCCATCAACCGATCTGCAACAAGAACAATTATCCTGCTATAATGTCACGCAGTGATATTTAACACTGATTTACAAGTTATTATCCTGGTTATAACCCTGCCTGTAACAAGTATTTCAGCGTGCAGAAAATGCTTGCCCTGTTGGCCTGATTCAGCCAAATTAGGCGCCGTTTTTCCTTTCTAATAACAATGTTGCGCGGGATTACCCAGCCCGACGCAGACTTAATTCCTGTTGTAAAACAGGCGATGTATAAACTGAGGTATACGTGTCAACTGCAAACAAACACACTGATGAGGCGGTAAGCCTTAACGCCTTCCGTCAGCCGAAAGCGTTCTATTTGATCTTCTCCATCGAACTGTGGGAGCGTTTTGGCTACTACGGTCTGCAAGCCATTATGGCGGTCTATCTGGTGAAACAGCTGGGGATGTCCGAAGCGGACTCCATCACCCTGTTCACCTCGTTCAGCGCACTGGTTTACGGCCTGGTTGCCATTGGCGGCTGGCTGGGCGACAAAGTGCTCGGCACCAAACGCGTGATTATTCTCGGCGTCATTGTGCTGGCGCTGGGCTATGCGATGATTGCCTTCTCCGGTCATGACACCACCATGGTGTATGTCGGCATGGCGACCATCGCCGTGGGTAGCGGGTTGTTCAAGGCTAACCCTTCTTCACTGCTGTCGACCTGCTACGAGAAAGACGATCCGCGCATCGACGGTGCTTTCACCATGTTCTACATGTCGATCAACATCGGTTCGCTGTTCTCGATGATGCTGACTCCGTGGCTGGCGGCCAAATATGGCTGGGGCGCGGCGTTTTCGCTGTCGGTGGTGGGCCTGGTGATCACCCTGCTGAACTTCCTGTTCTGCCAGCGCCTGGTGAAGAATTACGGCTCCAAACCAGACTTTGCGCCGCTGCAGGTCGGTAAGCTGCTGATGACCCTTGTCGGCGTGGTTGCGCTGATCGCACTGGCCACCTGGCTGCTGCATCATCAGAGCATTGCCCGCATGACGCTGGGCGTGATCGCGATCGGTATCGTGCTGGTGTTTGCCAAAGAAGCCTTTGCGCTGCACGGTGCGGCACGCCGCAAAATGATCGTTGCATTCCTGCTGATGGTCGAAGCCATTGTGTTCTTCGTGCTGTACATGCAGATGCCAACCTCGCTGAACTTCTTCGCCATCCGTAACGTCGAGCACGCGATTCTCGGTATCACCTTTGAGCCGGAACAGTTCCAGGCGCTCAATCCGTTCTGGATCATGGTGGCCAGCCCGATTCTGGCGGCAGTCTATAACAAGCTTGGCGATAAGCTGCCGATGCCGCACAAGTTTGCCATTGGCATGGTGCTGTGCTCTGCAGCGTTCCTGGTGCTGCCGTTTGGCGCGAAATTCGCGAACCAGGCGGGTATCGTTTCGGTGAACTGGCTGATTCTGAGCTATGCGCTGCAGAGTATCGGTGAGCTGATGATCTCCGGTCTCGGCCTGGCGATGGTGGCGCAGCTGGTGCCACAGCGTCTGATGGGCTTCATTATGGGCTCCTGGTTCCTCACCACCGCTGGCGCCGCGATGATTGCCGGTAAGGTAGCGAACCTGATGGCGGTGCCGGAAAACGTCACCGATCCACACGCCTCACTGGCCGTGTATAGCCAGGTGTTCCAGCAGATTGGTATCGCCACTGGCGTAATCGCGCTGCTGATGCTGATTACCGCCCCGCTGCTCAACCGCATGACGCAGGATGACGCGCAGGCAGAACTGAAGCGCGCCAGCGCTAACCAGTAATCGTTTCTGAGCCGGGCTAAGCCCGGCTTTTTTTATCCCCCTTCACAACCCCTGCTTTCCGCTGTAGTTTAAGCAACACGCTTTTTATGCTCGCCTTGCACGGCTGAGATCGGGAATGGCTCATGGACAGATTTGACGAGCTGCAGGTGTTTGTTGCGGTGATTCAGCAGGGCAGCCTGGCTGGCGCGGCGCGCGTATTGCAGCGTTCGCCGCCGGTCATTACCCGCACGCTGAATGCGCTGGAAGCACGTTTCGGCACCACCCTGATTGAACGCACCACGCGCCAGCTGGCTCCCACCGAGAGCGGCTGGCAGCTGTTTGAGCAGGCGCAGCGCTTGCTTAACGATTACCAGAGCGCGCTCGACAGCGCCCACCACAGCGGACTGCACGGCCTGCTGCGCATCACCGCCCCGGTGATGTGTGGCCGTCGCCACGTGATGCCGCTGGTCAATGCCTTTCTGCAACAGCATCCGGAAATGCAAATCGAATTGATTCTTAGCGACAGCTATCAGGACCTGATTGAAAACGGGCTGGATATTGCGGTGCGCATTGGCGAGCTGCAGGATTCGTCGATGGTGGCGCGCAACGTCGGCAGCGTACGCTCGATGCTGGTCGCCAGCCCGGACTACCTTCGCCAGGCCGGAATCCCAGCCCATCCGGCTGAGCTCAGCATGCATGCGCTGGTGGCAGGCGTGCGCCATACCCGTGAGTGGCGCTTCGCGCACGACCTGCGTGTGCGCATCACCCCACGCCTGCGCGTCAATGATATCGCCAGCCAGCTGGATGCATTGCGCAGTGGCCAGGGCATTGGCCGTCTGTTGTCTTATCAGGTGATAGATGAACTGCAGGCTGGCACGCTGATCCGCCTGCTGAGCGAGTGGGAGCCGGCACCGCTGCCGGTGCATCTGGTGGCGCAGCGGGTGAAAAACATGGCGCCCAAGGTACGCTGTTTCTGGGATTTCGCGCTCACGGCACTGCCGCCGCGACTGCAGGCGGCCGCTGAATTTCCCGCGCCCGCCCGCAATTCCTGATCGCTGTCACTGGTAAAAATTTCTGGCAGTTTTATGCTGCTGACATCACAACAACTCATCAGGAGAGGCCATGATGAAACTCTATTGTAAGCCCGGTGCCTGTTCGCTCTCGCCGCATATCGTTGCGCGCGAATGCGGGCTGGATTTTACGCAGGTCAATGTCGATCTGCAGAAGAAAGTCACCGAGCGCGGAGAAGATTACTGGCAGATAAACCCCAAAGGACAGGTTCCCGCGCTGCAGTTTGATGACGGCAGCATACTGACGGAAGGCGTGGCGATTGTGCAGTATCTGGCGGATCTCAAGCCGGATCGCAACCTGCTGGCACCGACCGGCAGCCTGACGCGCTATCACACGCTGGAATGGCTGAGCTACATCAGCAGCGAATTGCACAAAACCTTTTCCCCGCTGTTCCGTCCGGATACGCCGGAAGAGTACAAAGCCATAGTGCGTGCACAGCTGGAGCAAAAATTTCAGCGCGTTAACGATGCGCTGCAGGATAAACAGTGGCTGATGGGGTTACGCTTCACCGTCGCCGATGTCTATCTGTTTGTGGTTACGCGCTGGGCAAAAGCCATCAAACTGAATCTCGAAGGTTTCAGCGCGCTGGAGGCATGGTTTGCGCGGGTGGACGCGCGGCCGGCGGTTCAGGCCGCACTGAAGGCTGAAGGTCTGGTCTGACGCCACAGGCCGGCGTGCTGGCCGGCCTGTTGATTAGCAGCGATTATAGCTGTTCTGCCGCAAAGTGCTGCGTGGGTTGCGCAATCGCATCCTGCGCCGCCACCAGTTGCAGTTCATACTCGCCCATCTCGTGGGTTTTCAGCATCACTTCATATACTGCCGCCGTCACATGTTCCAGCGCATCCTGCAGCGATTTGCCGTGCAGCAGGTCAACCAGCAGCAGACCACTGGTCAGATCGCCAACCCCCACCGGCTGACGCACACCAAAATCCACCAGCGGACGGCTGATGTGCCAGCACTGATCGGCGGTGACCAGCAGCATTTCAAAGCGGTCGCTACGGCGTCCGGCGCGCGCCAGGTGTTTCACCAGCACCACGCGCGGCTCCTGCGCAATCAATGCGCGGGCGGCGACCACCGCCTGTTCCACGTTAGCGACCGTCTGGCCACTGAGCATCTCCAGCTCCAGCAGGTTCGGCGCGATAAGATCGCTGGCCGGCATCGCCTGCTTGCAATGAAACTCCGCTACGCCGGGCGCGACGATGCAGCCTTTTTCCGGATGGCCCATCACCGGGTCACAGAAATACCAGGCGTCAGGATTCGCCGCCTTCACCATACGCACGATTTCCAGGATCTGTTCGCCCTGCTCCGCCGAGCCGAGATAGCCGCTCAGCACCGCATCGCAGGTTTTCAGACGATCGATGGCGGCGATCCCGCTGACGATATCGGTCAGATGGGTGGCGGGCATCACGGTGCCGGTCCAGTGACCATACTGGGTGTGATTGGAAAACTGCACGGTGTTTAACGGCCAGACGTTGGCGCCCATGCGTCGCATCGGGAATTCGGCCGCGCTGTTACCGGCGTGGCCATAAACCACGTGAGACTGGATTGCGAGGATATTTTTCATTATTGCCCTGTACTGCTTGCCATAAAAAAGGGCCGGAGACCGGCCCTTGCACCTTACTGCCAGCTAATCAGGCAGTAGTGTTTTTTGCCGCGACGCAGCAGCGTGTAACGACCAAACAGTTTGTCGCTGTCGCTAAAACGATACTCGGCATCAGATTGTTTCTCACCGTTGACAGACACCGCGTTGGAGCCAATCATGGTGCGCGCCTGGCCGCGTGACGGCACCAGTTCCGCCGCCACCAGCGCCTGTTGCAGATCGTCGTCCGCCTTCAGGCTAATGGTCGGCATACCATCCTGCGCCAGCTGCTCAAAGTCCGCTTCGGTCATATCGCTCAGGCTGCCGAAGAACAGGCTGTCGGTGATGCGCTTCGCCGCGCTCAGACCGCTTTCGCCGTGCACCAGACGCGTCACCTGCTCTGCCAGCACATACTGCGCGCGCGGCGCTTTGCCACTGGTTTTGTCTTCTTCTTCCAGCGCATTGATCTCTTCAATGCTCATGAAGGTGAAGAACTTCAGGAAGCGATAGACGTCCGCGTCGGCGGTGTTGATCCAGAACTGGTAGAACTTGTACGGACTGGTTTTCTTCGCATCCAGCCATACCGCGCCACCTTCGGTTTTACCAAATTTGGTGCCGTCCGATTTGGTGATCAGTGGCACAGTCAGTCCCCACGCCTGCTGCTGATGCAGACGACGCGTCAGATCGATGCCGGAGGTGATGTTCCCCCACTGGTCGGAGCCGCCAATCTGCAGCACCACGTCGTAGCGCTTGTTCAGTTCGGCAAAGTCGTAACCCTGCAGCAGGTTGTAGGAAAACTCGGTGTAGGAGATGCCCTGATCTTCACGGTTCAGGCGCATCTTCACCGCTTCACGGTTGATCATCTGGTTGACCGAGAAGTGCTTACCGATATCGCGCAGGAAGGTCAGCACGTTCATGCCGCCAAACCAGTCATAGTTGTTGGCCGCGATGGCGCTGTTGTCGCCGCAGTCAAAATCGAGGAAAGGCGCAACCTGTTTGCGGATCTTCTCTACCCACTCGTTGACGGTTTCCGTGGTGTTGAGTTTACGTTCGGCCGCTTTAAAGCTGGGATCGCCAATCAGGCCGGTGGCACCGCCGACCAGGGCCACCGGCTTGTGGCCGGCATCCTGGAAACGTTTCAGGCACAGCAGCGGCACCAGATGGCCCAAGTGCAAGCTATCAGCGGTGGGATCAAAGCCGCAATAGAGTGCAATTGGCCCTTGCGCCAGCCGCTCTGCTAACGCTTCCTCGTCCGTTACCTGGGCTACTAAGCCTCTCTCTTGCAATTGTTGTATCAGGTTACTGCTGGTCATCACTGACTCCAAATTGATCAGACTGCACCTATGCTGGTACACAGCTGTCCGCTGACGTGCGGATACGAAAAAAATGAGGGCTATAGCATAAAGCGCTGACGAGCCGTGCGCCAGCGCTGAAAGGGGATAAAACGCAGTTTTACGGTGCTAAACGGTCGATTGTCCAGCCGCTGCCATCACGCTGATAAAGGAAGCGGTCATGCAGGCGATGTTCGCCGCCCTGCCAGAACTCCATGGTGTGGAATCTGACGCGGAATCCGCCCCAGAAACTCGGCA
>NZ_SDFT01000150.1:0-27778 GCF_004916815.1 Pantoea sp. R102 | reverse complement strand
GCGCAGCCGCCGACGCCGGAGTGGGGCACCATGCTCTCCGACGTGTTGCAGTATGCGCAGAGTGCCTGGTGGGTCGTGACCTTCCCCGGAGTGGTCATCCTGCTGACGGTTCTGGCCTTTAACCTCATGGGCGATGGTTTGCGTGATGCACTCGACCCGAAACTCAAGCAGTAAAGAGGCACCGAGATGGCGTTATTAAATGTAGAAAAACTGTCGGTGCATTTCGGCGACGAAAAGGCACCGTTCCGTGCGGTTGACCGCATCAGCTACCAGGTAGAACAGGGCCAGGTCGTCGGGATTGTCGGCGAGTCCGGCTCCGGTAAATCGGTCAGCTCGCTGGCGATCATGGGGCTGATTGACTATCCCGGCCGCGTGAAAGCAGAGAAGCTGGAGTTCAATCAGCGCGACCTGCAGCGCATCTCCGAAAAAGAGCGCCGCCAGCTGGTGGGCGCAGAAGTGGCGATGATCTTCCAGGACCCGATGACCAGCCTCAACCCGTGCTATACAGTGGGCTACCAGATCATGGAAGCGCTGAAGGTGCATCAGGGCGGCAGCAAGCGCACACGGCGTCAGCGTGCCATCGACCTGCTGGAGCAGGTGGGCATTCCCGATCCGGCGTCGCGACTTGATGTCTATCCGCATCAGCTGTCTGGCGGCATGAGCCAGCGCGTGATGATCGCCATGGCCATTGCCTGTAAGCCGAAGCTGCTGATTGCCGATGAGCCAACCACGGCGCTCGACGTAACTATTCAGGCGCAAATCATCGAACTGCTGCTGGAGTTACAGAAGCAGGAGAACATGGCGCTGATCCTGATCACGCACGATCTGGCGCTGGTGGCCGAAGCGGCGCAGCACATCATCGTGATGTACGCCGGTCAGGTGGTGGAGAGCGGCAAAGCGGTGGATATCTTTAAAGCGCCGCGTCACCCGTATACGCAGGCGCTGCTGCGTGCGCTGCCGGAGTTTGCCGCCGACAAAGCGCGGCTGGCGTCGCTGCCGGGCGTGGTGCCGGGCAAGTATGACCGCCCTAACGGCTGTCTGCTCAATCCGCGCTGCCCGTACGTGACCGACCGCTGCCGTACTGAAGAACCTGAGCTGCGCGATATTCCGGGCCGCCAGTCCAAATGTCACTTCCCACTGGATGATGCCGGGAGACCGACTTATGAGTCTTGATAACACGAAGCAGGATTACCTGCTGCAGGCAATTGACCTGAAAAAACACTATCCGGTGAAAAAGGGCCTGTTCGGCCAGGAGCGCCTGGTGAAGGCGCTGGACGGCGTCTCCTTTAACCTCGAGCGTGGCAAAACGCTGGCGGTGGTGGGCGAATCCGGCTGCGGTAAATCCACGCTGGGTCGCCTGCTGACGATGATTGAAACGCCGACCGCCGGCGAGTTGTACTGGCACGGGCAGGATCTGCTGAAACACGATCCGCAGGCGCAAAAACTGCGCCGGCAGAAAATCCAGATTGTGTTCCAGAACCCGTATGGCTCGCTCAATCCGCGTAAGAAAATCAGCCAGATTCTGGAAGAGCCGCTGGTGATCAATACCGCGCTGAGCAAAGCGGAGCGGCGGGAAAAAACGCTGGAGATGATGGCCAAAGTGGGCCTGAAAACTGAGCACTACGATCGCTATCCGCACATGTTCTCCGGCGGTCAGCGCCAGCGTATCGCTATTGCGCGCGGCCTGATGCTCGATCCCGACGTGCTGATTGCCGATGAGCCGGTCTCGGCGCTCGACGTCTCAGTGCGCGCTCAGGTGCTCAACCTGATGATGGATTTACAGCAGGATCTCGGCCTGTCCTATGTGTTCATCTCGCATGACCTGTCGGTGGTGGAGCACATCGCCGACGAAGTCATGGTGATGTACCTCGGCCGCTGTGTGGAAAAGGGCAGCAAAGAGGCGATCTTCAGCAATCCGCGCCATCCGTATACTCAGGCGCTGCTGTCGGCCACGCCACGCCTCAATCCGGACGAACGCCGCGAGCGCATCAAACTGACCGGTGAGCTGCCGAGCCCGCTGAATCCGCCGCCGGGCTGCGCGTTCAACGCACGCTGCCGCCGTCGTTTCGGTACCTGCGTGCAGCTGCAGCCGAAACTGAAGCAGTATGGTGAGCAGCAAATCGCCTGCTTCGCCGTCGACCAGGATGAGAATCAGCCGGTGGCGACGCCGTAATTACGGCCAGCCAGTGCGAAAGGCTCCTGCGGGAGCCTTTGTTATTGGTGGCCTGATACATGAGTAAAATTAACCTGACGTGTCTTAATCGCCTGCGATGGCAGAAATGTATTACGCGACTGAATCTTTAAATCGCTGGTCCTGAACCACAGCGAAAAGGTTAAGGCAAATTCTGAATCCGTGCCGCATTGTGTGAGCGCCGTCACGGCCAGAGATAACTGCACATTTCAATGATATGTTTTTTATTATCAGTGTATTACTTTAATTATCTTCCGGCTGCTATTTCCGTTAATCGATTTTTATTAATCCTGCTCAATTAATCAGTGCATGCTTTTTGCATCTGCATATTTTCAATCTTTCAGATAAAACTCTTTTGTCGAATCTGCGGTTTTAATAATCAGAATTCTCTCACCGTGTCTTAACGTGTGTGTTATATTCGCGGAAATTACCCCTCCGCTTTAACAGGCTCTGATCATGAAGAACTACGACGATCTGCAGCGTTTCCAGGAAAAAACGCAAACGCTGGACATTGCTTTTAAGGATATGTCCGGGCAATCGCTGGAAGCCGATCACAGCCAGTGGGCGATCATCCGTCAGCTGGCGACGGATGATGAGCCGGAGCTGGGTAGCGGCCAGCGCGTCGATCTGCCGCAGCCGCAGCCGATTCGCGGCGATGAGTTTGTCGCGCCGCCGCAGGCTCTTAATCCGGCGCCCGTCGCCCGCAGTGAAAAGGCATCGCTGCTGCAGAGCCTCGCCGCCAGCGCGCCGGCAAACGCGGACTGAGCACCGCGTAGCGCGCTGTTTCCACCGGCAAGCAGCGCGCCCACTGCCGCGTCCGTGTCGTCGCTGGCACCAGCAGCCACGCACGTAGCGCGTCAGGCGGCCACTTCACTGTTCCCACCGCCGCCGGTCAGCGCGCCGGTCGCTGAACAGGCTGTTGCCCCTGCTGCCGCAGCACCGGCCACTGCGCCCGCCGTGGCGCAGCCGGAGCCTGCTACGCCCTCGCGCTTTGGCGCACTGTTCCGCTCGCGTGGGGCGGAACCGGTTCATTTATCTAAAGAAACACTGCTCAAACCGTTACTGGAGAAGATCGCGCTATGCCATTAGTTTGTGTGTGCTCGCCAAAAGGGGGAGTAGGAAAAACCACCATGGCGGCCAACCTGGCCTGGAGTCTGGCGCGTGCCGGCAGCAAAGTGCTGGCGATCGATTTTGACGTACAAAATGCGCTGCGCCTGCATTTTGGCGTACCGCTGCACGACAGCCGCGGCTTTGTGGCGCGCTCGGAAGAGCAGGCTGACTGGAGTCAGTCGATCCTTACCACCGGCAGCAACATCTTTGTCATGCCTTACGGTGAAGTGACTGAAGCGCAGCGTGAGCGCTTCGAACACAACCTGGCGCACGATGCCCATTTCTTAAAACGCGGCCTGGATACCGTTCTGAATTATCCGGGTCTGGTGATTATTGCGGATTTTCCGCCGGGACCCGGTCCGGCGTTAAAAGCCATGCAGGCGCTGGCCGATATGCATTTAGTGGTGATGCTGGCGGATACCGCCTCGGTGGCGCTGCTGCCGCAAATTGAAAACCATCGCATGATTGGCCAGCCATTAAATAATCAGCACGGTCATTATTTCGTGCTTAACCAAAGTGATAATCGCCGGAATATCAGCCGTGAAGTGACCGCATTTATGCAGCAGCGGCTGGGCGATAATTTACTCGGCGTGGTGCACCGCGATGAAAGCGTGGCGGAGGCCAATGCCTCGCAGCAGTCAATCTATGATTTCAGCCCGGCTTCGGCAGCGGCGTTTGATATTGAACTGGTGGCAAAACGGGTAGCGAATATCCTGAATATCAACGTAGGCAACGGCGAAGTTCAGGCACCGATCCGCAGTCATTATTAACAAGCCCGGCCGCCAGCGGCCTGGTTCAAATAATAACAACACAGCTTTTTCAGGGTGAATCATGAGTAAACTCGGGTTTTACCTGCTGCTGCTGGTGCTTGCACCGGTCGCTGCGGTAATCGTCATCACGCCTATGGACAGCCAGAAACAGTATATTTTTGGTTTGATCAGTATTGGCATGATGTTTTTACTGGGCTTCAGTAAAAGCCGTAAAATAACCATTGTGATGGTTTTTCTTTCCGCGCTGATGTCGACCCGATATATCTGGTGGCGCACCACGGAAACGCTGCAGTTTAATTCCGAAATTGAAGCGATTCTCGGTATCGGCTTATATCTGGCCGAGCTGTATGTCTGGCTGATCTTAATTCTCGGCTTCCTGCAAACCAGCTGGCCATTAAAACGCACCATCGAACCGCTGCCGGATGATACCCGCTTGTGGCCGACGGTCGATGTCTACGTGCCGACCTATAACGAAAGCCTCGACGTGGTGCGGGATACCGTGCTGGCGGCGCAGTGTATCGACTACCCGCGCGATAAGATCAAAGTTTACCTGCTGGATGATGGCAAACGCAGCGAGTTCGCGGTATTTGCCGCCGATGTTGGCGTCGGCTATATCACCCGCGACGATAACCGCCACGCCAAAGCCGGCAACCTCAATCACGCCATGAAAATCACCAAAGGCGAGCTGATTTGCGTGTTTGACTGCGACCACGTGGCGACGCGCACGTTCCTGCAGGCCACCGTCGGTCCGTTCCTGAAAGATCCGAAGCTGGCGCTGCTGCAGACGCCGCACTACTTTTACTCGCCGGATCCGTTCGAACGTAACCTGCGCGCCGCGCGCAGCATCCCGAATGAGGGCTCGCTGTTTTACGGCCCGGTGCAGCAGGGCAACGACAACTGGAACGCCACGTTCTTCTGCGGCTCCTGTGCGGTGATCCGCCGCAGCGCGCTGGAACAGATTGGCGGCTTCGCGGTGGAAACCGTCACCGAGGACGCACATACCGCGCTGAAAATGCAGCGTCTCGGCTGGGGTTCGGCGTTCCTGGCAATTCCGCTGGCGGCGGGTCTGGCGACCGAACGTCTGGGGCTGCACGTGATTCAGCGTACCCGCTGGGCGCGCGGCATGACGCAGATTTTCCGCGTCGACAATCCGCTGCTGGGCCGTGGGCTCAAGTGGCAGCAACGTCTGTGCTACCTCAACGCCATGCTGCACTTCCAGTTCGGCCTGCCGCGCGTGGCGTTCCTCACCGCGCCGCTGGCTTACCTGCTATTTAACCTGAATATTATCCACTCGTCGGCGTCACTCATCTTCGCTTACGTACTGCCGCATCTGGTGATGTCGCTGTACGTTAACTCGCGCATGAATGGCAAATTCCGCTACACCTTCTGGGGTGAAATCTACGAAACCGTGATGTGCTTCCACCTGGTGATTCCGACCCTGCTGACCCTGCTGTCGCCAAAGCACGGCAAATTCAACGTGACGGATAAAGGCGGCCTGCTGGACCAGGGCTTCTTTGACTTCCACATCGTGCGGCCTCACGTCATCGTTGCCGCGCTGCTGTCGATTGGCATCGTGGCCGGCGTGGTGCGCGCCGTGGCGCATGATTACTTCGGGGTGGACCCGTATGTGATAGCGCTCAACGTCGGCTGGGCGGTGTTCAGCCTGATCATCCTGATGGCGGCGATTGCCGTGGCGCGTGAAACCAAACAGGTGCGTAAAACCATTCGTATCGAAGTGCAGATCCCGGCGGTGATTCACTATGCCAGCGGCATCTCTTCGCGCACGCAAACCAGCGATCTGTCGATGGGCGGCGCGCAGCTGGATGCGCCAGACAACCGGCATGAGCACGATGAAATCGAAGAGATCGATCTGCTGCTGAAATCGGGTGCCATCACCATTCCGGTGAGCAAGATCTCCGGTGATGAGGAGACCATTCGCCTGCGCTTTGGCGCGATGCCGCTGGCGCGCCGCCGTGAACTGGTGCGCGTGGTGCTGGCGCGGGCCGATGCGTGGATCCAGCCGGAATATAAGCAGGACAATCCGCTGGTGTCGCTCGGCACCATCATCCGTACCGTCTTTGAGCTGTTCTGGCTGAGCTGGAAAGATCGCCGTGAGGCGCGCAAGCGTGATGGCCAGACAACGGCCAAAGAGGACAGCGCAGCATGAAAACATTGACGTACACGCTGCTGGCCAGCGCGCTGACCACCACGCTGCTGCTCGCCCCTGCCTGGGCAGAGACGCCGGCGGTAACCCAGGACAGCGCCGCGCTCTCTGACGTACCGCCGCCGCAGGGGCTGGATGGCAGTGCCGATCCGCAGCTGAAGCAGGCCGCGGGCGACGCGCCGTACACGCCGGGCGATGCAGCGCCGGTGCAGGAAAATACAGCACCCGCACAGTCGGCAGAGTCAGCACCGCCAGCAGCATCGGCGGCGCCTGACATCGTCATACCGCAGGTGGCTGCAGAGGCACCGGCTGCCGCTGAGCCCGCTGGCGCGCTGTTAAACCAGCCGGTGAGCAGCTCCATTTCGGTGGCGCAGATGGGGCAGCCGCGCGGCATCACCCTTACCGGCGGCCAGCTGCAGTCCGGTATTCTGTTTACCCTGCCGGGCGATGAGGTGATCACTAATGCGCGGCTCAACCTGTCGCTGCGCGTCTCTGCCGCGCTGGCGGCGCGCAACACGTCGCTGCAGCTGATGCTCAACGGTCAGCCGCTCGGCACCCTGCCGCTGGGTGCCAGCGACAGCGATGTCAGCGACTATCAGCTGGATATTCCGGCGGCGATGGTGGTTTCCAGTAATAACCTCAGCTTTAAAATCAACGATGCCGACAAGCTGCTGTGCGAAAAAGAGAGCGCGCAGCAGTATCAGGTCACCATTCTGCCGAAAACCACGCTCAGCCTTGAAGGCCAGCAGCTCAACATCGGCACCAGCCTGCGCAACTTCCCGCGTCCGTTTATTGATGTGCAGCGCATGACGCCCGCCAGCGTAACCTTTGGTTTTGCCGCTAACGTTTCGCCGGATAGCGTCAGCGCCGCCGCGCTGGTGGCTTCCTGGCTCGGCATTCAGTCGGATTACCGTGGCATCCGTTTCCCGGTGGTGCGCGGCGATCTGCCCGAGCACAACGGTATCCTGATCGGCCATCCGGGTGACAAAATCGGCAGCGTGACGCTGCCCGCAGCCCGTGGTCCGCTGCTGCAGGTGATCGATAACCCTAACAATCCGGTGTACAAACTGTTGCTGGTGGTCGGTGCAGATGATGCCCAGCTGCGCCAGGCGGCCAACCGCCTGACCACGCAGCCGCTGGCCACCGATGCCAGCAGCCTGAACGTACCGCCGCAGCCGATTGGCACGCGCAAACCGTACGACGCACCGCGCTGGATTAACACCAGCCGCCCGGTGCGCCTCAGCGAGCTGCTGCGTAAAGATCAGAGCCTGACCACCACCGGTATCTGGCATGATGCGCTGCGGGTTAACTTCCGCGCGGCACCAGATCTGTTCCTGTGGGACGGCGACGCGATTCCGGTCAATCTGCACTACCGCTTCCCGTCGGAAAGCTGGATCGATGAAAACAATTCGTTCCTCAACGTCACGCTGAACGGCACTTTCCTGCGCAACCTGACGGTGAACAAAGTCGGGCTGCTGGAGAGCGCCTGGCACCGGCTGGGCGGCGATGCACGCCAGGAGCAGTACACGCTGAAGCTGGAGCCATACCTGATTTACGGCGACAACCAGCTGGCGCTCTACTTCAACATCAAGCCAAAGGCGGATGCGGCGTGCGGCGTGCTGCTCAACAACAACATCAAGAGCCGTATCGAAGAGGATTCGTGGATCGATCTGAGCCACACGCGTCACTTCACCATGCTGCCGAACCTGTCGTACTTCGTCGGTGCTTCGTTCCCGTTCTCGCGGCTGGCGGATTTTTCGCAAACCACGCTGCTGCTGCCGGAGGCGCCGGGTGATGCCGAGATCGCCACGCTGCTGGACATGGCCGCGCGCGCCGGTAACGCCACCGGCGTGCCGCTGGTACAGAACCAGGTATTGTTCGGCCTGCCGAATGGCGGCACCAATCTGACGCGCCTGCAGCACAGCGATGTACTGGCGGTGAGCACCATGCAGCACAGCGCCTTCACGCAGCAGATGCTGGCCGGCACTGCTTACCAGACCAGCGGCAACACGCTGGGCGTTAAAGAGCCGACCACCGTCGATAAGCTGCGCGGCTGGCTGACCGGTGACTGGTCTCGCCAGCAGCTGGATGCCGATCGCTACTTCTCCTCAAATGAAGCGTGGCGCGGCTTTGTCAGCTATCGCTCACCGTGGAGCGCCGATCGTCTGGTGGTGATGACGGTCGCCACCAGCGATCAGCAGCTGCTGCGTTTGCACGATGATTTGAATTCGGCGCGCATCAACGCCGGCATCCGCGGTGATACCGCCATCATCACCGATGAGAACGGTATCCGCAGCTTCCGCGTCGGGCCGCAGTTCCCGAGCGGTGAAATGCCGTGGTACATGATCGTGGTGTGGTATGCCAACCAGCACTCGGTACTGATGGCGCTGGCGGCGCTGCTGCTGTCGGCGCTGATCGGCAGTGCGGCCTGGGTGATGCTGAAGCGCCACGCGTGGCGCCGTCTCCACCCGCAAGACGATAGCCACTCCGGCCGGAAGTAAGGATAAAAATAATGAAAAAACAGCTGATAAGTGCCGGTATTCGTCAGGCGTTCCTGCTGGGCGGCGCGCTGACGTTCTCACAGCCGCTGCTGGCGGCGGAGAGCACCAATCCGGCGTTACAGGCACTGTTCGACCAGGCGGCCTACTGGCATCAGAAAGCGCATGACGATCTGGCGAAAGCCTCGCTGCAAAAAATCCTGATGGTGGAGCCGAACAATACCCAGGCGCTGTATCTGCTGGCGCTCTATTCACAGCAAAGCGGCAGCGCGGCCGATGCGGCACAATGGCGCGCCCGCCTGAGTGCGGTATCGCCCAACGACCCGCATCTGACGGAGCTGGACAACGCGCGACAGCTGCAGAGCATTCCGCAGGCGCAGCTGTCGCTGGCGCGTCAGCAGGCGCGCAGCGGTAACATCGCCGCCGCGCTGCAAACCTGGCGTAACACCTTCAGCGGCAACGAGCCGCCGCCGAGCGTGGCGGCAGAATATTATCTGACCATGGCCGGCGACCGCACGCTGCTGCCCCAGGCGGTGGAGGCGCTGCGGCAGTTTGCCGCCGACCATCCGCAGGATACCGGCGCTCAGCTGGCGCTGGGCAAAGCGCTGACCTATCAGGAGGCGACGCGCCGCCAGGGCATTGATGTGCTGGCCAGCATGGCGGACGGTAATAAAGAGGCCGATCGCTCGCTGCGTCAGGCGCTGCTGTGGCTGGCGCCGCAGGCGTCGGACGCCGCGCTGTACCAGACCTGGCAGCAGCGCCATCCGCAGGACAGCGCCGTGGTGGATTACTACCGCAAAAATGTCGGCGGCGCGGAGAAGGGCGCGGGCTTTAGCGCGCTGAACAGCGGCGACGTCAGCGGTGCGCAGAACAACTTTGAAAAAGTGCTGCAGGCCAACCCGCAGGACGCCGATGCGCTGGCCGGTATGGGCTACGTGGCGCAGCGCGCCGGACGCTACGCCGAAGCCGCCGATTATCTGACGCGCGCCGCACAGCTGGGCGGCGATCAGAGCCAGCAGCGTCAGCAGCAGGCGGCCGACGCCCGCTTTTACGCGCAGCTGGCGAATGCCCAGCAGGCGCTGAAAAACGGTGACAGCGCGCAGGCGCTGGCGCTGAGTGAGCCGCTGACGCAGGCCGAGGGCGAAAAAGGCATATCGGCGAAGCTGTTCCGCGCTGATGTGCTGCGCCGCAGCAATCAGCTGCAGCAGGCGGAGCAAACCTACCGGGCCATTCTGCAGAGCGATGCCGATAACCGCAGCGCCAAAGAGGGACTGTTTTACGTGCTGCGCCAGCAAAACCGCAGCGCCGAAGCCAATACCCTGCTGGCATCATTGCCCGACAGCGTGCGCCAGAGCGTGGCACCGCGCGGTAACAGCAGCGATCCGCTGCGTGCGCAGGCAAAACGCGAGCTGGCGGCAGGCAACCGCAGTGCAGCCATCGCCACGCTGAACAGCGCCATTCAGCGCTATCCCAGCGACGGCTGGCTGCGACTCGATCTGGCGCGCATCTACCGTGCGCAGGGCGATAGTTTACTGGCTGCCAACGTCATGCAGCCGACCCTGCGCAGCGGTGCCAGCACCAGCGAGCTGTATGCCGGTGCGCTCAACGCCAGCGAGAGCGGTGCCTGGCAGCAGGCCAGCCAGCTGCTGGCGCGCATTCCCAACGGCAGCAAGAACAGTGAGATGCGCGAACTGGCGCAGCGCGTGAATTTCAATCTGCAAATGGCCACCGCCGATCGCTATCTGGCACAGGGCTCTGACGCGGCGGCGGCCAATACGCTGCGCGCGCTGGCCGCCACGCCGCCCGCCAATCCGGTCGATGCCGGTAATCTGGCACAGAAACTGGCCAAAGCCGGCGATCTCACCACGGCGGTGACGGTGGTGCGCGGCAACATGCAGCGCGGCGTGCAGGGCAACGCCGGTGATTACGCCGCGCAGGTGGCGGTACTGAATCAGGCGGGACTGACGACCGAAGCACAGAGCTTCCTCAGCAGTCCGGAGCTGCAGGCGCGCAGTACGCCCACGCAGCTGGCCGGCATCCGCAATGGTTATCTCATCAATGAAGTCGATCGCCTGCGCGAGCAGAAGCAGTACGCCGCCGCCTATGACAAGCTGGTGGGGGCGCTGCAGCACGATCCGCAGAACCGCGATCTGATGTTTGCCATGGCGCGTCTGTATCAGTCCGGCAAGATGAACAAAGAAGCGGGCGTGGTGTATGACTATCTGCTGACGCAGGATACGCCCACTCAGGATGCGCGCACCGGTGCTATTGATGTGGCCCTGGCGCAGAACGACGTCGACAAAGCGAACACCTTAACCCGCGGCCTGCGCAATGAGCAGACGCCGGATCGCCTGTTACTGCTGGCGCGCGTGGCGGAAGCTAACGGCGAGCACAGCCAGGCGATGAGCTACCTGCGCAGCGCGCGCGGCCAGCTGATTGGTCTGCAGGGCGCACAGAGCGGCAGCGTGCCGACCGTTGGCGGTCTGGCGCTGGCGGACAATCCGTTTATCAACCGCAGCACCTCGCCGGTGTCCGGTTCGCCTTCCAGTTATGGCACGGTAATGCCGTGGCAAACGGCCCCGGCCACCAGCAGCAGCGCGCAGGACGTCACGCTGGCGAGCACCACGCCGGCGGTCCGGCAGAGCCAGACGCTGCGCCAGATTGACGAGATGATGGACAATCTGCAGGAGAAAACCGGCACCTGGGTACAGGGGCAGATGCAGGTGCGCGGACGCGACGGCGAATCGGGGCTCAGCAAGCTGACCGAAGCCAAAGCGCCACTGACCTTCTCGACCGTGCCGTTCGGCGAGTCGCGCTTCGACTTTACGATGACGCCGGTGTCGCTCACCGCTGGCAGTGCGGCCGGTGATGCGTGGCGTCGCTTCGGCAGCAACGCGCTGGTGCAGGGCAATGTGGTGGCATCCGGCGCGGCCAAGATAGACGACACGCCGTCTTCATCGACCGATTCGCAAAAGGCCACCGGCGTGGAACTGAATATGGCGCTGAAGGGCGACAGCTACAAAATCGACCTCGGCAGCACGCCGCTCGGCCAGGATCTCAGTACGCTGGTGGGCGGCGTGCAGTGGTCACCGAAGCTGACCGATTTCCTGACGCTGATCCTCACCGGTGAACGCCGCGCCATGACCGACAGTCTGCTGTCGTACGTTGGCGTGGAGGACAAGACCAGCGGCAAGCGCTGGGGGCGCGTCACCAAAAACGGCGGCAACGCCATGCTGAGCTTCGATAACGGCGACGCGGGTTTCTACGTCGGCGGCGGCGCTTACAGCTATCTGGGCGAGAACGTGGCGAGCAACAACAGCGTACAGGCCACGGCGGGCGCTTACGTGCGGCCTTACCACTACGACGACCGCGAGCTGAAGGTCGGCATGAGCCTGTCGTGGATGGATTTCTCCAAAAACCTGAGTTACTTCAGCTACGGTCAGGGCGGCTATTTCAGTCCGCAGAATTATGCCGCGGTATCGTTCCCTGTCGACTTCAGCCGCAAGTTTGATGACCTGAAAGTCAACGTTGGCGGTTCGGTCGGCTATCAGTCGTACAGCCAGGACAAGAGCGCATATTTCCCCAACGATCCGTCGCTGCAGTCCCAGCTGCAAAGCCTCGCCGATCAGGGCTTTGTCAAAAGTGCCTATTACAGCGGTGAGAGCAAAAACGGTATCGGCTATAACCTGCACGCCGGTGCCGATTATAAGATTAATAAAGATGTCACCATCGGCGGCCAGCTCGGCTATGACACCTTTGGCGATTACAACGAAAGCACAGCCAATCTGTACTTCCGTTATCTGTTTGGAGACAACTAATGAGTGAGCAACCGGGCGCACGCATCAGCCATCCGTATCAGCCGGGCTGGTTTGATCTGGTCAGCGTGATGATTGAGAGCATGCTGGATAACGCTGGCGCGGAGGCGGAAGCCTTCCTCAACGGCGTGGGCGAATTGCTGGCAACGCGCTATCCTTTGCCGGAGGCGCGCACCGTGCAGGATCTGGAGCGCGAAATTAATCTTCAGCTGGCGCGCTTTAACTGGGGCTTTGTTCAGCTGCAGCCGCAGCAGAACGCGATTATGCTTGAGCACCATGCCCTGCCGCAGGGCGACAGCCAGCTTGATGCAGAACGCTGGCAGCTGGCGCTGAGCGCAGTGCTGGCCGGCGTGTACGCGCAGTGGCTACGTGCGCAGGGTGGCAGCGCGGCGGTACCGCTGACGCTGGAAAAAATCGACGGCGGCACGCTGCATTATCGATACCAATAGGAAGCTGTGATGAGAGTGATGCGGTTCTGGCGTCAGTGGATGCTGTGTTTCATGGTGATATTTTTCAGTGCTCAGGCGGCGGCCGATGGCTGGAGCAGTTACAAAAGCCGCTTTATGAGCAGCGACGGCCGCATCAGCGATACGGCCAACAACAACGTCAGCCACACCGAAGGCCAGGGCTACGGCATGCTGCTGGCGGTGGCGTATAACGATCGCGCCACCTTTGATTTGCTGTGGCAGTGGACGCGTACCCATCTGCGCAATCCGCAGAATGACCTGTTCTACTGGCGCTATACGCCGGGCGCAGCCGATCCCATCGCCGATAAAAATGATGCTTCGGACGGGGATGTGCTGATCGCCTGGGCGCTGCAGCGCGCGGCGCAGAAGTGGGGCGGTGATTATCAGCAGGCGTCGGATCGCATTCAGCGCGCGGTCATCAAGCTAACGGTGATCGACTACGCCGGCCGCAAGGTGATGTTGCCGGGCGCGCAGGGCTTCAATAAAACCAGCTATGTGGTGCTTAACCCTTCCTATTTCCTGTTCGCCGCATGGCAGGAGTTTGCGCAGCACAGCCATCTGCGCGTGTGGAACACGCTGATTGATGATGGCCTTGCGCTGCTGGGCGACATGCAGTTTGGCAAAACCGGCCTGCCGCTGGACTGGGTGGCGCTGAACGCCGATGGCTCCGTCGCGCCGGCGGTCGGATATTCCAACCGCTTCAGCTATGACGCGATTCGTATTCCGCTGAATATCTGGTGGTACGATCCGCAAAGCCTGCGGCTGGTGCCATTCCAGCGCGTCTGGCAGGGCTACGCGCGCGACACCACGCCAGCGTGGTTTGATGTGCTGGCCAATACCCCGGCACCTTACAATATGGAAGGTGGCCTGACCGCGGTGCGCGACCTGACGCTCAATGAAACCCGCTACCTCAGCGACCGCTTAGCGCCGGAGCAAAACTATTTCTCCGCCAGCCTGCAACTGCTGACCTGGCTGGCTTATCAGGAGAAGCGATAGCCTTTCTGTGCCGGGCGGGATTCACCTTCCGTCCGGCCGATCACCATCAGGCCCGCCCGCCTGGCTTCAAACCGCTGTTCCAGCGCCTCACTCGATTCCAGACCTGTCTGTATTTCATTTCATTCCTGTACTGAACGTGCAGCTATTGCGCCGGATCAACACCATCAGCGCGTACTGCACGCAATTTGTCATGCTAAAATGTATAGACAAAAGCGTATGATAAATGCAAACGGAACCGGAGTTTGAGTGGGATACCACCAAGGCGGAAACAAATTTCCGCAAGCATGGTATCCGCTTTGAAGTTGCAGCCCGCGTGTTTGAGGATCCTTTCCACCTGTCGGTACAGGATCGTTATGAAAATGGGGAATATCGCTGGCAAACCATTGGTAATGTCATGGGGCATGTGGTCATTCTGGTGGCCCATACGGTGCGCTTCGAAACAGATGTTGAGCGAATAAGGATTATCAGCGCACGCCATGCAACGCGTAATGAGAGGAGGCGCTATGAGCAAAGTCAGGTTTAAACGCAGTGAATTACCGCCGCTCACCGACAAGCAACAGGCGGAGCTGGATGCTTTGAGCCGGAAACAGGACAGTGACATCCAGTGTGATGATATTGCGCCGTTAGACGACAGTTTCTGGCAGGCAGCCGAACGGGGGCGTTTTTACCGCCCGGTAAAAACCCAGGCTTCGATCAGAATCGATGCGGATATTCTTGAGTGGTTAAAGGCGCCTGGCAAAGGTTACCAGACGCGCCTCAACGCGATCCTGCGGGCTGCGATGCTGAGAGAACTGCAGGGTAAATAGTATGCTTATTTAAAATCCGCATACGGTTCCAGTGGCTGTGGCGGCATATCCATGTCGCCGTTCCAGCCGGCCATGGAATAGCGCACATACAGCAGCCCGTGGCTTGGGGTGTAATCTTTCGCCTGCTGAATGTCCATGGCTAAACCCAGCGACCAGTGCGGCGTGATGCGCCGCTCTACCAGCGCCTGCAGCGTATAACCGAAACCGCGCCCTGAACTGCTGTCCGATGGCGGATTGCTGGCCAGCGTAAAGCCCGGATTCACCGGGTAACGCGCCTGCGCGTCGGTGGTTGACTGTGACCACGACACCGAGCCACCGAGTTCATACGACCAGTTTTCCGTGCGCTGACGCCAGGTCAGCGGTACCGCCAGCGAGAAGTAGCGCTGCGGGCTGTAATAGCCGCCCTGACCAAAGGTGTAGTCGCTCAAATCTTTCTGATAGTGCCACAGCATACTGTTCAGACCGATGGTGGCGCGCTGGTTGTCGCTATTGATCAGCTTGTAGTAATAGCCCGCCATCAGCCGTTCGCGGCTGTTATCCGCCACGTTTTCACCGCTGATCTGATGGGCGCTGAGATCGGCCCACACGCCGTGCGCGCCGCCCCGATCGTAACTCAGGCCGATGCCGCCGCCGGTCGCGACGACGCCGCCCCAGTTTTTGCCGCCGTTGGTGGCCGGATCGCGCGCGCCGGCGTAAGCCAGCAGCGAACTGGAGATTGGGCGACGTGAAGCCGTAAAGGTGACGCCGAGATCGTCGAGGTCGGTTTTCCAGCTTACGCCACCGACCCAGTTGGTCACGGTGAAACCGAGCGGCGTGGTGCCGATATCGGCGGACCAGCGATCGTTGTGCCAGCCGACGCCCAGCGCTGTACCTTCGTCCCGCTGGGTGAAGTCGCGCCGGCAGCCCCCGGCGTTGGCGTCGTTACAGCTGCCGAACAGTTCACTGTGGCTGCCATCCGTGGTGGAAAACGTCCCGGCAGACACCTGTACGTGATCGACGCGCACAAAGCTGCGGCCATCGGCCAGCGGGGTTTCCGCCTGCAGCATGGTGGTATGAGCGGTGAAATCGGAGGTGCCACCGTTGCCTTTGTCGCGCGAGTAGTCTTGTTCCAGCGTCACGGTGGTGTCCTGCTGGCGATACAGGTCAGCGGCGTCGCTGCGAATGCTGCGTTTTAACCAGTCGTCCTGTGCCTGCGTGCGCGTCAGCCGGGTATAGCGGACGTTATCGTCTGGCAGCGCAGGCGTGATGCCACTGGCGACCATCGCCGCGCGGTAATCCTGCTGTGCCAGCGCGGGCTGGCGCTGCTGTCTCTCCAGCCGCGCGGCGTCACGCAGCACCAGCGCTTTTTCCTGTGACGGCGCGACAGCGGCGGCGCGGGTTTTCAGCGCGCTGAACAGCTGCCGCGCTTTGCTGGTATCGCCGCTGTTCTGCCAGGCGAGCGCCACGCGCCGGCCGCTGTTCAGGCTCTGCTGTGCCACGCTTTCCGGCAGGCTGTGCAGCGCTGCACGGGCCTCGGTGGTGCGCTGCAGCGCAAGCAGCGCTTCGATGCGGCCGAGCGCGGCATCGTTGTTGCTGGCGTCCTGTTGCAGCACCTGCTGATAACCGGCCAGCGCTGTTGTGGCATCGCCCCGCTCCAGCGCCCAGTCGGCCAGCGTAATGTCGCGGCGCGACGAGGCCGGCTGCTGTTGCAGCAAGCGGATGGCGGCGGCTTCATCGCCGCGGGCGCGTAATTCTGCGGCGCGCCCGAATGCCTGGTTTTGCGCCAGGCGGTCCGCCAGTTCGCGCATATTGCTGTCCCAGCGAGCGGTGGGTAAACGGTGCAGCGTGGCCAGCGCGGCGGCATCGTCGTCGCCGGATGACTGCCACAGTGCCGCCGCATACAGCGCGGCAGGCTGCTGCGGCTGCTGGCGCACCATCGCGGCCATTACTGCCGCGCCTGCCTGGTTGTCACCACTGCTGCGTAGCGCATTGGCCAGCCGCCAGGCCAGCCAGACATCATCCGGTCGCGCCTGAGCCGCCTCACGGTATTTCGCTACCGCCTGCGGCCATTGCTGCTGCTGCGCCAGCGCGTCTGCGTCGGCCAGCAGGCTCTCAATACGTAAATTGCTCAGGCGCTGCTGCGCCGTGCCGTTACTGCGGTCAAGGCGCAGCGCCTGCTGCCAGTACTGCCGGGCTAACGCGCTGTTTTTACGCGCCTGCGCCACATCACCGAGGCCGATGAGCGCCCAGCTATCATTACTGTCGATGGCCTGCGCGCTGCGGTACTGCCGCTCAGCGCCGGATAAATCCCCCTGCTTCAGCGCCGCGTCGCCGCTGTCGATAGCCAGCCAGTAACGATTGGTCTGTAACAGGGACTGCCACTTGCCGATTTGCGTGCTGGCCTGGCCCGCCTGAGTCGCTTTCTGTAGCCAGCTGATGGCGGCGGCGCGGTGACCGGCACGCGCCTGTGCCTGGCCCATAGCACCGAGCAGTTCGGCGTCGTCCGGATTGGCCTTCAGCGCCGCCTGTAATGCGCCGATTGCCGCCGCGCCGCCGCCAGCTTCGACCAGCGCCAGGCCGCGCATGCGCTGGCGGAAGGCCGGATCGGCCAGCATTTTTTGCTGACGCGCCAGCTCATCCGCTCCGCGCTGTTGCGCATCGCCGCTGGTGAACACCTGCAGATACTGCTGCAGGCTGGCAACGCTGCGCTCGCTCACCGGCTGGTTCTGGATCTGCTGCAGCCACAATTCAGACGCGGCATCGCGGCCGCCGTCGCGGTTGGCCAGCTGACGCAGCTGGGTCACCGCCTGATCCGGCTGATTATTATCAAACGCCATGCGCGCCAGCTGTAGCTCGACGCCGATATTGCCCGGATAACGCTGCTCCAGCGCCTGCAACTGACGCCAGGCGAGCGGCTGCTGGCCTGGCAGGCGCGCCACCAGTCGCCAGTACTCCAGTTCGGTGTTTACATCGGGAAAGACGCCGTGAAACAGCGCATCCCACGCGGTTTTGGCCTCCGGCAGCCGTCCGGCGGTGGCCAGCAGCCGCGCCTGCTGCAGCTGCTGACGTCCTTCGGGGCTCATCAGGCGCAAACCTGCCGCAGATTCGCGCGTGGCGGCGTCATCCGGCGCAGCCTTTTGCAGCGCATCGAACAGCTGCTGCGCTTTGGCCTGATCGCCCTGACGCAGCGCCATACGAATGCGTGCCGCCAGCACCTGCGGGTTATCCGGATCGATTTTTTCCAGCCGGTACAGCGACTGCTGCACCAAATCGTATTTGTTGGTGGATTCGCCGGTACGAATCTGCATCAGCAGCCACGCGACCGGCGCCACCTGCGGACCGGGCGCGGCCGCCACGCTGCCGGCCAGCGCACTGGCGATCAGCAGCGCAAGCGGTAACTTATTCATCGTCATCCAGCTCAGCCAGGCGACGACGGCTCACCATGCGCATCAGGCGCCAGGCCATCAGGGCGAACAGGATCACCACCAGTACGGCACATATCGCCAGCCATACCGGATGGGTGGCCAGCAGATTCCACAACCGCTCCCACCACGGCAGATGCCCGACAAAGTAGGTATCACCCACGCGCACGCTGTTGACGCCGGACTCCCGGACGATGCTGACGGAACCGAACATCGCCGCGCGTTTGCCGCTGTCGCGCAGCGCTGCATTCAGCAAATCCCAGCCGCGCGGGCTGTCAGCCAGTAGCGCGACCACGCTGCGCTGATCGTGAAACGGCGACTGGAAGCCAACCAGGGCGCCGAGCGGACCGCGCGAACTGATGCCGGTCTGGCTTTCGGCAGTGCGCTCGCTGGCTGATAGTGGCACGTTGGGCGCGCTGCCCGGGCGCGATGGCATGTTGAGGGTGCTGCGCGTGCGATCCACCAGCAGATTGATCGCCGTGTCCGCCTGCAGATCCGGCGGAATGCTGCCGATCAGCAGCAGATCGGCATCGTGGTCTTTGGCGTTGCGCCAGTCATCGCTCATCTGCACGCGCAGTGCCGGATAGCCGGTCTGGGCGCCGATCGCCCCCAGCGCGTCAAGCAGCGTACTGACTTCGCCGCTCTCCGGTTTTGCCGGCACCAGCACCAGGGTTTGCGCCAGATCGGCGAAGCGGCTGAACGGGAAGCCAGCGCTGGCAAACGCGCCGAGCGAAGGCATTTCAATGTAGTGACGATAGCCGGAGAAATCGATGCTGGAGCGATCGTCGATCACCGCATGGTGCGCGACGGGGGTGACGGTTTCACAGCGGCCATCGGCAGTGCCGCCGATAAAGGTATTGGCGTAATCAAAATCAAAGCGCAGCTGGTTCACCACACCGAGACGCAGTGCCGGAATGGTCAGCTGACGGCTGTTGTCCTGCAGGCCCTGCATCAGCGGAATGCGCATCAGCTGCTGGCCCGCGCCATCTTTACTGGTCAGCGGATAATCCTGCATGAACTGGTTATTGAGATGCACTGCCAGCCGTGAGCCGTCCTGCTGCACCGGTGAGGTGTAGCGATAGATCAGGTCCATATCAATGCCGCGTGCGCGCACCAGGAACAGATCCGGCGGCAGGTTAAGCGTCAGGCTAATCGGGTTGGGTTGCAGGCTATCAGCCTGCAGCTGGTTCTGATACTGCGTCAGTTCACCAAAGGTGGTGCGGCGATCGGTGCGTACCCAGTTTGGCGCATCGTACGGCTGGCGCGGGGCCAGCAGTTTCACGCTCTCGATGGTGGCGCGCTCGCCGCGCAGCAGCAGTTCACCCTGCGCAATGCCCTCTACTGCAGTGATCAGATCGTTATCGTCGCGGCCGAGAATCAGCAGCATCTTCTGATAGGGATTGTCCGGCTGGCTGACCATTTCCACGGTGGGTTTGTCCACCGGCGGCAGCGTTTGCAGGAAGTCAGGCCGGCGATCGTTGGTGGCGAACACCACCGCATGCTGCCCTTCCGGCAGCTGGTTATACAGCACCGGGAAGGACTGGCCGCGCCACTGCGCCTGGCTACCGAACCACGAGGCCAGCAGGCCTGCCGCACGCTGTTGCTGCACATCCGGCTGGCCGCTGAACACCATCGGCAGCTGCAGCGGCCGGTTGTCGCGCGCGTCAAAGAATGGCTCCGGGAAATGAGAGAGATCGTTTTTCAGCGGCAGCTTCTGCAGCGTCAGGTCCAGTTTGCTCGCTTTACCGATATCCAGCCAGATGGTGCTGTTGGCCGGATTTTCACACACGTTGGCGTAATGGCCGACCAGTTCCAGGCGGATGCGGTTGAAGTCGCTAATGTAGCGCGGGTCGATCGCCAGCTGCGTCTGGTTCTCTTTGCCGAGCTGATCGGCGGTGACGGTGACCAGTCCCACCAGTTCATCGTTGAGATACACCTTGAGCTGCGACTGCGTCGGCAGCAGCGCCGGCGAAGGCCGGTAGTTGAGCGTCAGCAGCGCGCGCGTGACCACTTCGTCGCTGCGCACGCCGAACTCAATCTGGCTGGTGGGGACGGTGCCGCGCAGCGTCATGCTACCCGGCGGCGGTGCCACCTGGGTAAACAGCAGCTGGCTATCGCGCAGCGGGGCGCTGGCATCGAGCGGTTGGTTCACGTCGGACAGCGGCGCAGAGGTTGCCGCAGGCGGTGCAGCAGGAAGCGCCGCCGGAAGTGCCGCCTGCGCCAGAGACGCCGTGCCCAGCAGCAGGGCGGTGAACCAACTCAGTTTTCTCGTCATGGTCATATCATCAGCTTAGGTAAAATCAGTGTTGAGCGTTGCTGGTCGCGGACGGACGTTGTGCGGCAACAGCGTTGCCAGCCAGTGCAGTCCGGCGGTCAGGCCACGGAACAGGCGGCGCAGCGGTGCCGGACCATACTCCGCCAGCCGCAAATAGCCTTTGAAGCCGAGCAGCATAATGTCCGCCAGGCTCTGCACCGGTTTATCCTCCGGAAAACCGTCCTGCCACAGCGCCCAGGTATCGGCGCGCGCGAAGGTGCACTGAATAAATTCGATGTGCTGGCGGGTGGAGAGCTGGTGCAGGCGGATACCCGCGCGGCGGCCAAATACGCGCTGCACCTGGCACGGGAAGCTGAACTCCTGCTGTCCGCGCCGCAGCAGCAGCGAGACGCTTTCGTTCTCGCGCAGTGCATCCGGCTCGCGCAGTTCGACGCCCACGCCGCCGTCAGAGTAGTCGCGCAGCGTGCACGGCAGCATATGACCATCGGCGCGTGCCAGCGCCGCCGGCATGGCGATCTCCACGCGGTGCGCTTCACGGATTTGACGCGCTTCCACCGACACCGCCACCGCGCCGCCGAGAATAATCATGTTGTAAACCACCCACACCAGACTGACCCAGATGGTGAGCAGCTCATTGGCCGGGCCGTGCGCCATGCGCCAGAAGCCCATGCCGATACCGGCAATGTTCAGCAGCACCAGCAGCATATAGGGTTTGGTGATCACCCAGTCGAGATGGCGCTCTTCTACCAGGCCCCCTTTGGCGGTCACGTTGAATTTGCCTTTGTGCGGATTAAACAGCGCGACGGTGGTGGGGCGGGCGATGTACCAGGCGAGCACGGTTTCATACACCTCGCTCCAGAACGAGTGGCGCCAGCGCCCCTGGATGCGCGAGTTGGTCAGGCTGGTATGCACCATGTGCGGCAGCACGTAGATGGCGATGGCCAGCGCTGGCGCATAGATGATGTAGGCATGGCACAGCAGGAACGCCAGCGGCGCCAGCAGAAAGATCAGCCGGGGGATACCGGCAAGAAAGTGCAGCATGGCATTGGCGTAACACAGCCGCTGTACCAGCTTCAGCCCTTTGCCAAACAGCGGATTATCGAGACGGAAGATCTGCACCATACCGCGCGCCCAGCGGATGCGCTGGCCGATATGCGCTGACAGACTTTCGGTCGCCAGCCCGGCGGCCTGTGGAATGCGGATATAGGCTGAGGTGTATCCGCGGCGGTGCAGTCGCAGTGAGGTGTGCGCATCTTCCGTCACCGTCTCCACCGCGATACCGCCAATCTCATCCAGCGCGCTGCGGCGCAGCACTGCGCAGGAGCCGCAGAAAAAGGCGGCATCCCAGGTGTCGTTACCATCCTGCACCAGACCGTAAAACAGCGAGCCTTCATTCGGCGTCTGGCGGAAGCGGCCGAGGTTGCGCTCAAATGGGTCTGGCGAGAAGAAGTGGTGCGGCGTCTGCAGCATGCCCAGCCGGTGATCTTTCAGGAACCAGCCCATGGTGAGCTGCAGGAATGAGCGCGTCGGCACATGGTCGCAGTCAAAAATCGCCACGTATTCGCTGCGGCAGGTGGTTTTCAGCGCATGGTTGATGTTGCCGGCCTTGGCGTGTTCGTGGCTGGGGCGCACCACGTAATTGACGCCCACGCTGGCGGCAAACTCGCGGAACTCCTCGCGCGTGCCGTCATCAAGGATATAGATGTTGAGTTTATCCTGCGGCCAGTCGATGCCCAGCGCAGCATAGATGGTGGGTTTGACCACGCTGAGCGGCTCGTTGTAGGTCGGCACCAGAATATCGACGCTGGGCCAGCTGGCGATCTCCGGCGGCATGGAGACCGGCTGGCGGTTGAGCGGCCACAGCGTCTGGAAATAGCCCAGCACCAGTACTGTCCACGCGTAGGTTTCCGCGCCAATCAGCAGCAGGCCAAACGTCAGGCTGAGCGGATCGTCCCAGTTGAGGGTTTCCGTATAGCGCCACCACAGATAGCGGCAGGAGATGGTGAGCGACAGCACAATCAGCATGATAGTCACCAGCCGGCCCGGCATACGGCGTACCAGCATGGCCAGCGCCCACAGCAGCAGCACAAATACAAACTGCGTAGTAATATCAAACGGCTGCGAGATGCACAGCAGCGCCAGCAGGCTGGCGGCGATCGCCACCACGATGAACAGCAACTGACGCACGCGCCGTGGCAGGCGCTGCAGCCAGCGTTCGCTGCGCTGCGGCACGCCGCTGTGCTCCAGCCGCGCCGGCAGCTGCGCCAGCCATTGATACAGCTGCTGGCGCCAGTGGAACAGCGAGCCAAAGGCGTTAAAACGTTTACGCTCGCTGCGCGCGCTGCCGTCCAGCGGCAGCATGATAAGCAGCCACAGGCTCTGAAGTGCATAGCGCACAATATCGAGCGGACGCGGGCGCAGCGGAGAGATATGCGGGAAGTAGCGCTGACGCTGCTGCAGCACGCGCCGCCACGCCGGCGTTTCCAGCCGCAGCAGCGACCAGGCGAGCACGCACCACAGCAGATGCAGCGCGACCGTTAACCGCCCGGCGCCGTGCTGACGCGCCAGGTGCGCGCGCTGCTGCAATGCCTGCGAGGCCTGCGGCACCAGCAGCCAGCGCAGCGCATTCATGCGCCACCTCCGGCAACATGCAGCAGCAGCCAGTTGGCCAGCGTATTGATCTCTTCACTGGCCAGCGCATGCGGACGCCAGGCGCCCACTGGCTGTTTCATCATCAGCGCTTCTGCCAGCGCTTCATCGCGATGAATCACCTGTGGAATCAGTTTCTTAAGCGAGCGCAGCCACAGCTGATGCAGATCCTGCTGCAGCTGGCTATTGGCGTTGAACTGGTTAATCAGAAACAGCGTCTGCGGCGAAAAGTGCGCGCGGTGCAGGCGCAGCTGGCAGTTGGCATCCAGCGTTAACAGCTGAAGCAGCCGATCGGCGGCCGGAATGAACGCCTGCTGCCACGGCAGCAGATCCGCCGGAAGGTCGAAAATAATCCACTGATAGCGCTGTTTCAGGGCCGGCAAAGCCTTAAGCAGCGGTTGTGCAATTTCCGCTGTCGCTGCGGTTAAGGATAAGGTCTGCTGATGCGTGAGCGTGCCAGACGGCAGGAAATCCAGCCCCGGCTGATAGCGCAGCGCGCTGTGCTGCCACGGCTGGTTATCCAGCTGCGCACGCAGCCAGCCGTGCGGCGTGTCGAGCGGCAGATTAAAGTGGGCCGCCAGTTGGTTGGCTGGCGAAAGGTCGATAAGTAGCACCGACTGCTGCAGCGCGTTTAGCGCCCAGCCCAGCGCGGCACTGAGTGCCGTCGCGCCGCACCCGCCGCGTAGCCCCTGTAAGGCGAGAACCGGCATTAGCGTGGTGACTCCGGTCCCTGCGTGCATTCCTGCAACAACGGCCAGCGCGACAGCAATTGTTGCAGACGCGCTTCACGGGCAATATCAATATAGCGAAACGCCTTCAGTGAAAAGGCGTCACTCAGGGCGTTAATATCATCCTGATCTTCGCTGCCGACAGCGATCAGTGAAAAAGCATTTTCAGTTTTCATTACTTTTTTGCCACCAAAGAAACGACAACGGATAAAGAGGGGTGATATTTTTCTTGTCGCGTATAAAACCGCAGCCAGCGATTTCTGACCCGGCAAAGTTCAAACAGTCTGGCGCGTGCGCAGCTTTTTTTATTTCAGCAGTTCCAATCGTTGCCGTCTATATTAAACTAGCCTGGATTGTACAGATCGCGACGCTAATATGAAAAATCTTTATACGCTTGGCCTGCAGCAGGTACAACAGGAATTAATCGCCCTGCAGTCGCCGGGATTTTACTGGATAACCTGCCAGCGGCCCGAAGACGCACGAACGCTGTTACGTCAGGTGGTTAGCCAGCAAAAGGCGGCCACGCTGGTGAGCGCGGATGAACCCCCGCAGGCGCTGTTAACACCCGATCCGCCCGGCGGTCCGGCGCGTATTCCCTTATTTTCGCTGCCTGCCAATAAAGCCAGCCTGCAACATCTGGCCAGCGATATGGCGCGCGTAATGAATAAACGTAGCGGTCTGGTCATGTTTTATAGTCAGGCGGCGCTGTGGAGCAAATTATCCCCGGATGAACTGACCGTGTGGATAAAAGGCTTGCGCCGGGTTCTGTTAAAAAAACAAATGACGCTGCTAATGATCACCTGCGGAACCGCAATTATTCCCCTGCGAAATCATCTGCAGCGTTATTTTCGTCAGCTTGATGGTGTCGCCCATTTAGAATTTCAGCAGGATAGCTGGCAATATCGAATTAACTGGTGGTACTCCGCCGATAAATTGCTGGCCGACCGCGCTATCCGCCTGAACTGTATTGATAATCAGTTTATTGCGCAGGCTGAAGCTGCCGCGTCACAGCCGCTGAGCCTCAATGATGAAAACCAGTTTCTGGCCCAGCAGGATGTGCTGGAAGGGGCGCCGCCGCTTTCCGCGCAGTGGCAACTGTTCAGCGATAACGAGAGCGTGTATGCGCGCGGGCAGCAGGCTAACGCCGCCACGGTCATCTTTAGCCTGGCCCACAATCAGGATGTGCCGACTCTGGCGAGCATGGTCCATGGTTTGCGGCGATCGCGCGGCAACGCGCTGAAAATCGTGGTGCGGGAACTCGGTACCAGCCTGCGCTACAGTGATGAACGTTTGCTGCTGGCGTGCGGCGTTAACAGCATTGTCCCAACGGCGGCGCCGCTGTCGCGCTTGCTGACCGCGCTGGAAGGCGTGCAGGGCCAGCAGTTTACCCGCCACGTGCCGGCCGATCTGCCGGCGCTGGTGCAGGCGCTACAGCCGCTGCAGCAGAAAGGCTATTTGCCGCTGGAGCGTTTCTGTGCGGCGGTACAGCAGTTGATGAACAATACGCTGCTGCCGGAAAACGACAAAGGGCTGATGGTGGCGCTGCGCCCGGTGCCGCAGCTGTCGCCGCCGCAGGTGCTGACGCTGTGTAAACCACGTCGTTTTGGCGACCTGGTGACGCTGGTTGACGATCGGCTCTATTTATTCCTCTCTTCCTGCCGCTTTAACGACCTGGACATTGCCCTGAAATCGATATTTTCCCTGCCGCACGACGAGCTGTTCAGCAACCGCATGGTGTGGTTTGCCGACAATCAGATTTTGTCGGAGGTGAATAAAGTGCGGCAGCTGACGCCGGTGGCGCAGTTCGAACCGCTCAGGGTACCGGCCGCTGCGCAACCAGCCGCGCCGGCAGCGGCCGCGCCGCGCAGCCCTCAGACGCCGCAGCCAATCATCATAGATCTCGGGGAGCCGCACGTATGACGCTGATGGATGGTGTGCAGGTGGCGATCCTGCTGTTACTGATTTTGCTGTTCCTGAAATCGCTGTGGCGACGCTGGCTGCCGCAGCGCAGCACCAGCCTGCTGATGCGCCTGTTACCTGCCCGCGCCCTCAAATCGGAAGGGCAGTGGCAACGCCAATCGACCAAAACGGATAAACATGGATAACACACCTTCGACGCTGCACGCGGCGCGCTGGCGCGGCCTCGGCGGCTGGAACTTTTACTTTCTGATCAAATTTGGTCTGTTGTGGTACGGCTATCTCAACTTCCATGCACTGAGTAATCTGGTGTTTCTGGCGTGGCTGCTGTTTCCGCTGCCGTCAGCGCGGCTGCATCGTCTGCGCCAGTGGGTTTCGCTGCCGATTGGCTTCGCGCTGTTTTGGCACGATACCTGGCTGCCGGGTCTGAACTCGCTGCTTAGCCAGGGCAGCCAGGTGGCGGGATTCTCGCCGGCCTATCTGCTGGATTTGCTGCAGCGCTTTATTAACTGGGAGATGATCGGCGCGGCCTTTGTGCTGCTGGTGATTTACCTGTTCGTGGCGCAGTGGATTCGCGTCACCGTGCTGGTGTCGCTGGCGCTGATCTGGCTGAACGTGCTGACGCTCGCCGGCCCGGCGGTCAGCCTGCTGCCCAGCAAAGCCGCCGCACCGCCGGTGGCGCTGAACGACAAACCGGCCGCCAGCCCGGCCGCGGCGGGACTCGATCAAAGCGCGCCGCCCACCAGCGCCAACCTCACCGCGTGGCTGAATCGCTTTTACGACAGCGAACGCCAGCGCGTCACGCATTTCCCGGATGCGCTGCCCGCCGATTCGCAGCCGTTCGATATTCTGGTGATCAACATCTGTTCGCTGGCGTGGTCGGACATTGATGTGGCGCAGCTGCGTGACCATCCGCTGTGGAAGCACTTTGATATCGTGCTGAACAACTATAACTCCGCCACCGGCTACAGCGGCCCGGCCGGTATTCGCCTGCTGCGCGCCAGCTGCGGCCAGACCTCACACAGTAACCTGTATAAAGCCACCGACCAGCGCTGCTATCTGTTTGATAATCTGGCGAAGCTGGGCTTTAAGCAGCAGCTGATGATGGATCATACCGGTGTGTTCGGTAACTACCTGAAAGAGCTGCGCGAGGATGGCAACATGCAGGCGCCGCTGATGTCGCAGGCCGGGATTGCGCCGGAGCTGACGTCTTTTGATGGTTCGCCGGTGTACAACGATGGGCAGCTGATGCAGCGCTGGCTTGATGACCGCAGCAAAAGCAGCGATGCGCGCAGCGCCACCTTCTACAACCTGATTCCGCTGCACGACGGTACGCGCGAGCTGGGCAGCACTCGCACCGCCGAGTGGCAGCCGCGCGCACGGGTACTGTTCGACCAGCTCGATACCTTCCTGACCAATCTGGAGAAGTCGGGACGCCGGGTGATGGTGCTGGTGGTGCCGGAGCACGGTGCGGCACTGCAGGGGGATAAAATGCAGATGTCCGGGCTGCGCGACATTCCGAGCCCGGGCATCACCCACGTGCCGGTTGGCATCAAATTCGTCGGCATGAAAGCCCCGCATCAGGGCCAGCCGCTGACCATTGATACGCCGCTCAGCCTGCTGGCCATCTCGGAACTGGTGTCGCGGGTGGTGGACGGTCAGGTCTTCAACGCACCGAACGTCAACATGTCGGTGCTGGCGGATAACCTGCCGCAGACGCCGGTGGTGTCGGAAAATGATAACGCCGTCGTGATGATGTATCAGGGCAAACCGTGGATTCGCCTTAACGGCGGCGACTGGGTAGCCTATCCGCAGTAAAACCTGAGCGGCAAACGGTGCGGGCTGGCGCGCACCGTTTTGTCTCTGCGCCGCTAATGGCTGACAAAATGCTGAAACAGCGCGCAAAGCGGGGCAGTTGCGTGATTTTCGCCTTTATCCCGGCGCAAAAAAATGCTGACCTGGGATATACTTGCTGCGCATTCCGGCAACTG
>NZ_SDFT01000014.1:0-67789 GCF_004916815.1 Pantoea sp. R102 | reverse complement strand
AGGTGCTGGCGCAGAGTGCCACCCTGATTGTCGAGGATGATGGCATCGGCGATTTGTCGCGCTGGCCGGTATGGAGTCTCGGCCGCCACTATCCGCAGCGCACGCTGCACGTGCACTCCTTTTCCAAAGCCTACGGCCCGGATCTGCGGCTGGCGGTGGTATCCGGCACGGCAGAACTGGTGAAACGGCTGCAGTCGTGGCGTAACTTCGGGGTCAGCTGGACCAGCCGTATTTTGCAGGATGCGGTGGCCTGGATGCTGAGCGATGCGCCCACCCAGCAGCGCATACAGCAGGCTAAAGCCACGTATGCCGCGCGCCGTCAGCAGTTGCTGGCCGCACTGGCGCGGCGCGGGCTGGTACAGGAAGATCGCGACGGCCTGAGCGTGATGCTGCCGGTGGCGTCAGAGCAGTATGCCATGATCACCCTCGCCGCCCGGGGCATCACCGTGCTGCCAGGCGAACGCTGCAGCATCAACAGCGGACAGTTCATTCGCGTCAGCATTGCGCGGCTGCCGGCCGATCAGCTCGACAGCATCGCCGATGCGTTAGTGATTGCCTGCGGACGCGAGCTTAGTATCAGCCCAGATCTTTGATGTGATAGCGTGGCGATTCAACGTAGCCTTCTCGCGCATAAAACTGGTTGGCTTTCAGTCGCGAGGCGTGACAATGCACTTCCATGCGGTCGCAGCCGCGGGCGCGCGCCAGTTGCTCGGCGTGGTTCAGCAGTTGCTGGCCGCTGCCTTTACTGCGCTCGCCCTCGGCGATACAGAAATAGCTGATGCGCGCGAAATCGCCCGCTAATGCCAGCTGCGGAATGAAGTGCAGCGAAAGAAATCCCAGCACCTGGTTACCGTGTTCCGCCACCAGCAGCGTCTCGTCGGGATGGGCGCACAATTGCGCCAGCCGATCGCTGATAAATTTTTCCGTGCCGCGATAACCCAGCTCGGTTAACAGTGCACTCAGGGCAAAGCTGTCTTTGGCCTGTGCTTCACGTATGTTCATCCTGCCTCCTCCGTTCCCTGACTGCTGTTATATAGCGTTGCCGCTAAAAAATCTGCAAGTAAGCTTTGTTATGAGTATGTTACGGGAATTATCTGTGAGCGACGCCGCAGAATGTGCCTTGTCATGCCGCTGTCATGCTGGCTTAAGGCTGGCTTAATCTTGCTTTGCCATGCTGGCATAAATGAAGTTGCGAGGCATGGCACATGAAGAATCTGGTACCGCACTGTTTAAATGAATGGCTGGCGCTGTCGCTCAGTACGCTGGTGATTGTCGCCTGGGCCATTAGCTGGTGGCAGGGCTGAAAAAAGCACAAAAAAAACCCGCCATCAGGCGGGTTTTTAAAATTCTGACTGTTAACTTACAGAGCGGTAACGTTAGCAGCAGATGGGCCTTTAGCGCCGTCGGTGATTTCAAACTCTACACGCTGACCTTCAGCCAGAGTTTTGAAGCCGTTGCTCTGGATAGCAGAGAAGTGTACGAATACATCTTTGCTGCCATCTTCTGGAGTAATGAAACCGAATCCTTTGGACTCATTAAACCACTTAACGTTACCTTTGATCTTGGACATCTATATTACCTTTACATGAAAAATGGACACTAAACTGTGTCGGCATCTAGTACAGCAATTGCAGTGACATTTGTCCAGCACGAATTGATGAAAAAGTGATAAATATTGATTTTTTCCATGCCCTTCACACTTTCTGCGCATCTTCAGCGATTAAAACTGAAATCTTAACCAGGCAAAATAGACGTTGCCGTTGTTATAAGTGCCTGGAATGTAAGTCATTTGGAAGGTTGCCGGGCCATACCCTATCGAAGCCAGCGGCAATACCAGCGGAACCGGGATATATCGCCAGTTATCTCTGGCCGTCACGCCTGCGGTGTAACCGGCGCCCAGATGGAAATTCTGATCGTTCAGCGGTCGCCAGGTCGCTTCCCAGCCGTAGCCGGCGATGGGCTCCCACTTGTTAAACGAGTCTTTGAACGCCATGGCATACAGGCCGTGCCAGTTGCCCTTTTCATCCCAGCGCGAAACGCCACCGCCCGCGCCCCACGGCCGCTCGTTGTACTTTTTGATGTGTTCATCATCGTAAGTAAAGCGGTTGTGCCAGGTGATAGCCGGGACGTAAAGATCGTAATTTTGCGGTTGTGTCCAGGTTTGCGCCACGTTATCGGAGAAGGTATTCCAGCCCGATTTAATCGCTTCGCCTGTGGTTGCCGCTGGTGTCGAAAAAGAGACCGATGAAGTCAAAATACAGCCGCAAAAAGCTGCAGAAATACGCCAGTTCACAACAATGCTTCCTGTTAAATCATCCTGTATCCGGCAGGCACCGCGTAGCGCCACATCGCGCCGCACCGTGCTGCCGTGGGTTAATGGCTGATGCCACGAGCGTGTACAGCGCGCGCGCCACAGTGGCGCCAGTCGCACCCGGCTCTGCTGGCAATCAGCTGGTTAATTTTACCTCACTGCGCGAACGGAGTCGAAACGGCAAATAAACAAAACGCAGAGGGTAAAAGGTGCAGAAAATGCACTGCTCAGTTGATTATTACTTAGGGTGATTACTTAATATTCAGCAACTTATCCATAGAAATTGATTTCATGAATAAATTAATAAAATTTATCAATTGAACTCACCCGATGATTGAGATAAATCTCATCACTCCAGGACGGAGAGAGGAGGAACTGAGATGACAATTCGTTGCAGCCGCTGCGTTTGCGCCAAATTTTTTTATACAGTACCCGGCAAGGAAAAGGTCGACGATCCCGATCATCACGGCGCCTGTTGCGCCGCGTGCGGCAAGCCGATCAGCCTGCGCGATGTGATCCCGCTGTCATCCCTGCACCCGTCTTCTGCCGCCCGTCACGTTGAATAATGTTTTCAGGCACCCACCGGGTGCCTGAACGCGTCAGAAAATCAGTTTAAACACACCAGTAATCGTCAGTAACCCGACAATAAAGATGATGGCAATAATCCACAGTATTATTTTCATTGTTCGCTCCTTCAGGATGAAAAATAACGCATCGTGCATTCAGTATAGATGATTATTCCGGCTTCGCTGGGCGCTGCGAGCGCGATCCCAGTCACTTGCCTCAGAGACTGTTACCTGCTCTTTTTTTCTGCGAGCCCGGTCGCAGCTTATCGCTTAAGTTGCTATCCCGCCGCACGCGTAGCGCGCTGATTGTCTAAAATTACAGCGCCTGTAGCAGGCCTCAATTGTTCGCTATGTCTACGTAACAAGGAGATGATATGAGCACGATTAATACCAGCATGGGTCGTTACAGCCTCAAGGCAAAGGATCATGGCAGTCACATTCGTGGCAGCATTGCGATTAATGACGAAGGCGGTACGCAGCTCACCCTGCAAGAGTTTGATGAGCATTATCTTGACGATGTCGTCAACAACGTTATTTATCCAATCACGGGTGGGAACCGTGAAATTGCACGCGCACTGCGTGAACAGATGGTTAAAGCCGGCTTCGAACAGCCGCACTGAGTTTGTTGGGCCACGTGTTGTGGCCCTTTATCAGCCCTTACTTGCGGTTATTATCCATTTCAGCGCAGGATGCTCTCTCCCCCCATAAGGAGATTAACCGCGTGACTGAACTGCATCGTGTTTCCCCTTCCCGCTTACATCAGTTTGTTCAGGCTATCTGGCTGCATGCCGGTAGCAGCGCCGAAGAAGCGCGCCTGGTGGCTGACCATCTTGTTGCTGCTAACCTCGCGGGCCATGACTCCCACGGCGTCGGCATGATACCGAGCTACATGGCCTCGCTGACGCAGGGCTTTCTCCAGCTCAATCAGCACGTCAGCATCGAAAAAGACGCTGGCGCGGTCCTCACCCTTAATGGCCAGAAAGGCTTTGGCCAGGTGGCCGCGTACGAGGCCATGCAGCACGGCATTGAGCGGGCGAACAGGTTTGGCCTTGCGGCGGTCGGCCTGCATCATTCGCACCACATTGGCCGTATCGGTCACTGGGCGGAGCAGTGTGCCGCAGCGGGCTTTGTCTCCTTTCACTTCGTTAATGTGATGGGCGATCCGATGGTGGCGCCGTTTAACGGCAGCGATCGCCGCTTCGGCACCAATCCGTTCTGCGCGGTGTTTCCGCGTCGCGACGGCGAACCGCTGCTGCTGGACTTTGCCACCAGCGGCATCGCCTTTGGTAAAACGCGTGTGGCGTATAACAAAGGTCAGCCGGTCGCACCGGGCTATTTGCTTGATGCGCAGGGCCAGCCGACCACCGATCCGGGCGTGATGCATCAGTCGCCGTATGGCGCGCTGACCGCCTTCGGCCTGCACAAAGGCTATGCGCTGGCGACGATGTGCGAAATCCTTGGCGGCGCGCTGTCCGGCGGTCGCACTACGCATGACGCCACGCTGCTTTCCGGCACTGACGCCATCTTCAACGGCATGACCACCATAATCCTGAACCCAGACGCGTTTGACGCACCGGCGATGCAGCAGGAAGCCGAAGAGTTTCTCGCGTGGGTCAGGCGTTCACCGCAAAGTGGTGAGGCGGAGATTCTGGTGCCGGGCGAATGGGAAACGCGCAACCGTACAGCACGTGAAAGCGAGGGCATTCCGCTGGACAGCAACAGCTGGCAGCAGATTTGCGCAGCGGCACGCCAGGCTGGCATGCCGGAGGACGAACTGGCGGCCTTCCGCGCCTTAGCGCAGTAAGCCGCCGGGGCTGAGGCGCGGTGCCTCAGCCGGTTACAGCGCAGCGGACAGCAGCAAACAGCCCAGCAGACCGCACACCGAGATGATGGTTTCCAGCGCCGACCACGAGCGAATAGTTTCACCGATGGTCAGGTTGAAGTACTCCTTGAACAGCCAGAAGCCCGGATCATTGACGTGCGAGAAGATGACACTGCCGGAACCGACGGCAATGACCATCAGCTCCGGGCTGGCGCCGCTGGTGGCAATCAGCGGTGCCACAATGCCGCCGGCGGTAATCGCCGCGACGGTGGCTGACCCCAGCGCAATACGCAGCACCGCTGCAATTGACCACGCCATAAAGATTGGCGAGACGTTGGTTTCATGCATCATGCCGGCGATGTATTTATCGACGCCGCTGTCCACCAGCACCTGTTTGAAGGCGCCGCCGCCGCCGATGATCAACAGCATCATGGCGATGATTTTGATCGAGTCAGTGATGGTGCCCATCACCTCATCCATACTGCGGCCACGGTTAAGGCCAAAGGTGAAGATGGCAATCAGCACTGCAATCAGCGTCGCCATGATCGGATCGCCAAAAAATTCCGCGTACGGCAGCAGCACATGGCCTTTCGGCAGCAGCATTTCTGCCACCGCACGCAGCGCCATCAGGATTACCGGCACCAGCGCCGTCCACACGCTAACGCCAAAGCCTGGCATCTCCGCTTCACTGAAAGTTTTCGGGTTCCACAGCCCTTCCGGAATCGGCTTATCAATACCTTTCAGAAAACGCGCATACACCGGCCCGGCCAGAATCACCGTCGGAATACCCAGCAGCGTACCGTACAGCAGGGTTTTCCCCATGTCGGCATTAAATAACGTGGCGATCGCGGTCGGGCCTGGATGCGGTGGCAGAAAGCCGTGCGTGACGGATAAGGCGGCCGCCATCGGCACGCCGACATACAGCAGCGGCACGCGCGCCGATGCGGCAATGCTAAACACCAGTGGCAGCATCAGCACGAACCCGACTTCATAAAACAGCGCAAAGCCCACGGTGAAGCCGGTCAGCACCAGCGCCCACTGAATGTGCTTCTGGCCGAATTTTTCGATCAGCGTGGTGGCGATACGCTGCGCACCGCCGCAGTCGGCCAGCAGTTTCCCCAGCATCGCGCCAAAGCCCATGATCAGCGCCAGGCTGCCCAGGGTACCGCCGACGCCGGTTTTGATCGATCCAATCACTTTATTGACCGGCATGCCCTGCATCATGCCCACCGCCAGTGCCACCAGAATCAGCGCGATGAAGCCGTTAAGTTTGAAGCGAATCATCAGCAGCAGCAGTAACGCCACGCCAATTGCCACATAGAGTAATGGCATAATTTTTCTCCACTTTTGCGCTCGGCGTATTACCGGCAGCGGTTTGTTGTAATGGGACAAAGGGATTATCAGTGCCAGATGTTTCAGAATGCGACATCCTGTTACCGGTATCATGTTAAGGGTAACATTGACGGGAAAGCACCTGGTGCAGCGGGTGAATTTCTGTTTTGCGAAGGTGATCAACTTTTTGTCGGAGGTTTATCAGAATGTTTGCCCCGGCAGCGGCGTGGCTTTTGGTTACACTAGCTGTTTTATGCCAACCGATAAGGATCTGCAGGTGAGTGAGAATCTGATTGAGCTGTACAGTAATCAACAAACCCTGTTTGGCCGTGGCAGCATCGACCGCCTGGTCCCGCTGCTGGCGGCGAATCCGCAGCCCACGCTGCTGTTCTGCGGCCGCTCATTTCTCAACAGTCCGGCGTGGGCACGCCTGGGCGCGACGCTGAACGATCACATTCTGGGCTATGAAATTGTCAGCCATGAAGCCTCGCCAGACGAGATCGATGGCTGGGTGACGCGCTGGCGTGGCCACGTCGATCGCGTTGTCGCCATCGGCGGCGGCAGCGTGCTGGATGCGGCCAAAGCCTTTGGCGCCATGATGCAGCATCCGCTGAATATCGCGCGCTACCTCGAGAAAGTGGGCGATACGCCGGTACAGGCGGTCACGCTACCGCTGATCGCCATTCCTACCACCGCCGGCACCGGCAGCGAGGTCACGCAGAATGCGGTGGTGACCGATCAGCAGCACATTAAGGTGAAGGCCTCACTGCGCCATCCGGTGTTTGTGCCGCAGGTGGCGATTCTCGATCCCGATCTGCTCAAAGGTGCGCCGGATCGTGTACTGGCTACCTGCGCCATTGATGCCTTTACCCACCTGTTCGAGGCTTATCTGTCACGCAAGGGCAACCTGTTCAGTCAGCAAAACGCGCTCAACGGGCTGCAACTGTTCATGCAGGCGTGGCCGTACCTCAATCAGGACGACAGCCGCGGCGATGCGGCACGTGAAGCGATGATGATGGCATCATGGCTCGGCGGCGTCAGCCTGAGCAGCGCGGGTTTAGGGGTGATCCACGGTATTGCCGGCGAGTTGGGGGCGATTAGACCGTTCCATCACGGCGAAGTCTGCGGTCGTCTGCTGTTCCCGTTCCTTGATGTACTGGCGGAGAGCGCGCACCCCGAACAGCTGCGGCTGATGGCGGCGCTGGCTGAACGCCTGCTGCCCGATGAAACGGCACCGCCGGCGCTGGCGCTGAAAGCCTGGCTGCAGCAGCAGGCAATCGTGCCGTTCTGGCTGGAAGGACCAACCCTCGCTGCGGAAGAGGTCGACTGGATTGTGGCGCGCGCCAACAGCAAAAACGGCTGGGTCAATTATGATCCCGCCACGCTCACGGAGATGATTACCGCCGCGTGGCGCGTCGTCTGAGCCTTTCGGGCAGCGCATGCTGCCCGTTGCTTATTCAGCCAGCAAACGGCCCTTCCCCCGCCAGCATCTGCTCAATCACCTGCAGTACGCCTTCCTGGTTATTGGACGGTGCGCCGTAGCGCGCAGCGTCTTTGACCCGCTGCGGCGCATTCTGCATGGCAAAGCTGAAGCGCGACTGCACCAGCATCTCCAGATCGTTGCCGCCGTCGCCAAACGCCAGCACCTCATCGCTGCTGATGTCCCAGCGCTGCTGCAGCAGGCGCAAACCGTTAGCTTTGTGCAAGCCGGGCACAATCAAATCCACCGAGCCGTGCCCGCTGGAGGTCGCCGCCGCCGCGCCCTGATGCAGACGCTCAATGTCAGCCATCAGAATATCGACATAATCATCGGACAGATTCAGCGCAAACTTGAACAGCCGGTCATCGCCCACGTCCGCGAGGCTATCGATCGCCTTGAGGCGATGGCAGTAGTGACGCATTTTGACCAGCCACTGCTCATCCATGGTGTTGAAGTGATAAGCGCTGTTACGGCCGCAGAGGATGTATTTCAGGTTGGGATAGTTACCGCGCTGCAGGGTATCGAGCACGGCATTAACATCCTCGCGCGAGAACGCGCCGCAGAACAGCTCCTCATCCCTATCGAGGATCCACGCGCCATTTTCGGCGACAAAGGCGATCTCACTGGCGATGTCGGGAAAGAAGGATTTGAGCTGGTAATACTGATTACCGCTGGCGACCACAAATTTGATGCCGCGCCGCTTCATCTCCTGATAGCAGGCCTGAAAACGTGCCCGGTTGTACTGTTTTTTATCGTCGAGAAAGGTGCCGTCCATATCCACCGCCACCATTTTTACCATGGTCATCATGACTCCTTAACACGTTGAAAGGAAAAACGGGTTGTCCAGAGAATAACCTGGTGAGCGGTGAAAGCGGAGAGAAACACGGATGGCCGTCGCCATCCGTGCGGCAGGATTAGTTAAATGCGTTATTCAGCAAAATGGCGGTGATAATGCCGGTCGCGGCCGCCACTAACACATAATTTCCGTCGATAAAGGCCCAGTGCTCGCCGCGCGGCGGCTCATACAGACCGCGCGCCCGCCAGTCGTCGACGCGATAGTGTGGACCACGGAACTCCGGCGGTGCCGGATAACCACGGCGAAAATCATGACCGCGCCAGGCAAAGCGATCGCCGCCGCGATGTCCCTCCGGCATACGGTGGTCAGCATAGTGGTCGTGACGATCCGGGCCCGGTCCGCGATCGTGGCCAAAGTCACGACGATCATGATGATCGGGACCCGGGCCGCGATCCTGATGGCGGTCGCCGCCGTGCGGGTCCCAGCGAGGGTCACCGGGACCGTCGGCCCAGGAGACGCTGGAAAACAGTGTGCTGCATGCAATAAATGACGCAATAATCGTAAGTGTTGTTTTTTTCATGGTGTTACCTCCAGGGATAACGGCAGTCTGCGCGCCGTTGAGGCTTACTATTGCCTAAACAAAGCTAAAACAGCATTTCCAAAAGTCTTAAAAATCGGATACTTACAATACATTACGCCAGGTTAGCGCTTTCTTAACGATTGTGGAGACTTTATGGTGGCGTGGCACGATAAGGCTGGCAGGGAAATAAGCAGTTAATTCAGCGGAAATAAAGAAAACCCGATCGCGGGGATCGGGCGGACAATGCTATTTCCATAAAAAGCATAAAGCGGGGAAACCCTGCTAAAAAGAGGGTAAAACTGAAGCACACAACGCCACATCACTAGCATTGCCCGGAAAGAATAACATTCATCAGGGCAAAATACTTTCAGAAAAATTCTATTTTCAGAAAAAACCGTAAAAAACTTCATGACAGCAAAAATAACCATCAAACATAAATAACGCGAAAGGAAATAAGGTCCGTGCTCTGACCAGCTGTCGTCAGGAAATATAGCCAGCCCGTATAAGATATCGACACAAAATCACAATGCATTGAATTTAAGAGATAAAAATTAAGCCATACTATTTTTTAGTTATGCCGCCATTTAAGCCGACCGGCAAACTAGCTGGCCGGCACATTTCATTGATAACGAGAGCCCTATTGCTGCCCTGGCAATTAATCGATGTGCGTGATTAATATAACGCTAATTTTTCACTAAGCTGAAGCGTAAGGTTAAATAACCAGCAAGCGGGCGCACAATAATTATGCGCCGGCTATTAATCCAATTGCGCTGGCGAATTTAGCGGGGTGGCGCAGAAACATGATATCGCTGAGTTGCAGCCGGATGGCGCAGCAGCGCCTGCGCCGGACGTATCGGCCGCCGTACCAGCTCACCCGCACAGTTCGGGCAACGCTGCGCCAGCACGCCTTCCGCACAGTCAACGCAAAACGTGCACTCAAACGAGCAGATGCGCGCATCAGACGAGGCCGGCGGCAGATCTTTATCGCAGCATTCACAGTTAGGACGTAATTCCAGCATGGCACTCTCCTGTCAGGGTTCAGGACTATCATCGCCGCCGCCGCCCTGGCGCGCCAGCCTGTGAGCGGACATCGCGCGGACAGATCGGGACAGCTTTTCATCCTGCACGCCTTGCCTTGCGCGCTAAAAACATTACATTCCGCAAAAGCCGTTCTATAGTTCATTCGCTACGTTTATCTGCGAGGCTTTTGCATGCGTGTTAAAGGGTTAAATATCGGTTTCTTTATAGTGATTCTGGCGATTGTCACGATCGCCTTTTTTGATGTGCTGGCGCCCTATTTCTCCGCCATTTTGTGGGCGGCGATTCTGGCGGTGATCTTTGCGCCACTGAAATCACTGCTGCGGCGTAAAATGGGCGACCGCAACGGGCTGGCCTCTTTTGTGACCTTACTGATTATCTGCCTGATCGTGTTCACGCCGCTGGCAATCATCACCTCGTCGCTGGTGGTTGAGATCAATACGGTGTACACCAAGCTGCAAACCAATTCCGCGCAGTTCCCGACGGTGTTTGCCTCGCTGCTGCAGCATCTGCCGGAGTGGGCACAAACCTGGCTGGCGGATCACGATCTGAACAATGCCGCACAGATTCAGCAAAAACTCTCCGGCTTTGCGCTGAAGGGCGGACAATATATGGCGGGCAGCGTATTCCTGATCGGTAAAGGGACCTTCACCTTCACCGTGGGCTTTGGCGTGATGCTTTATCTGCTGTTTTTCCTGTTGAAAGACGGCGCCTGGCTGGTCGGGCTGATTCTCGAAGCGCTGCCGCTCTCCACCTATGTTAAGCACCATCTGCTGATGAAATTTGCCGCCGTATCGCGCGCGACGGTCAAGGGCACGGTGGTGGTGGCCGTGGTTCAGGGGGTGCTTGGTGGCTTTGCCTTCTGGATCACCGACATCGACGGCAGCCTGCTGTGGGGTGCGCTGATGGCGTTCCTGTCGCTGATTCCAGCAGTCGGCTCGGCTATCGTCTGGGTGCCAGCGGCCATCTTCTTCTTCGCCACCGGTGCGCTGTGGAAAGGCCTGTTCCTGGTGGGCTTCTTCGTTATCGTGGTCGGGCTGGTGGACAATATCCTGCGTCCGCTGCTGGTCGGCAAAGATACCAAAATGCCGGATTACCTGATCCTGATTGCCACGCTGGGCGGCATGGAAGTGTACGGCATCAACGGCTTCGTGATTGGCCCCTTGATCGCTGCCCTGTTCATCGCCTGCTGGAATCTGCTCTCCGGCCGCGACAACCGGGAAAACGTCGAAGAGATCGACGAAGAGTTTATCGAAGAGGGTAAAACCCGCGAGTAGCAGCGGTATAAGAGCTAAAGACCTGCTGACGGGCCACTATCGCTCACTGGCAGGCTCATCCGAAGCGGCGCTTTAAAGCGCCGCTTGTCTTTTCAGCGCGGCCGCCAGGCTGTCCTCAGCACCTTTTCCGACCTTTGACTCGCGCCTTCCCCCTTTTACCGGGCTCAAACAGCCGCTGGGCAGCGCTCAGCCCGGACGTTTCACAATTTAACCCATGCTGCTAAGGTGTCAGAGGACAATCGCGACAATCTGGAGCGTATAATGCTTACAACAATAATTTATCGCAGCCACATCTCTGAAGATGTTCCCGTCAATATCCTGCCGGAGATGGTGGCAAAAGCGAGTCTGCTCAATGCAGAGCATCATGTTACCGGCATCCTGCTGTTTAACGGCACGCACTTTTTTCAAATCCTGGAAGGGCCGGAGCAAGGCGTTCTGGCAATCTACGCCCGCATCTGTGCCGACCAGCGTCATCACAATGTGGTCGAGCTGATGCGCGACTACTCCCCTTCGCGGCGTTTCGGTAATGCCGGCATGGAGCTGTTCGATTTGCGTACTCACCACAGCGGCAGTGTGCTGCAGGCGGTGCTCGATCGCGGCACGTCGAAATATCAGCTGACCTATGACGATCGCGGGCTACAGTTCCTCAGAACCTTTGTCGAAGCGCGTGAAAAAGAGAACTACTTTGAAGTGCCGCCAGCTGATTGCTGGGAGTTCATCCCCGCAGAAGGGCAATCTCCCGCGCCAGCCAGTGGCGTCACTTTCCGCCCTGTGGTTGATCCCCTTGGCCGTGAAGTGACGGCCATTGAGGCGATTCCGCACGCGCAACCCGCCGGACTCGGGGAACATGAGCGTTACACTCATGACCTCAACGTGGTGACAGACGCACTGCATAAAGCCGGCCAGGCCTGTCCCGATGGCATGACGCTGTATATCAGTATCCTGCCGATGACGCTGGTTTGTCTTCCCAATGCGGTAAGTCAGCTGGTCAGCGCCATCGCGCAGGCGGAGCTGGTGCCGCAGCAAATCATTCTTGGCGTGAGCGAAACGGAAGTCATCTCCCGGCTCGAAGACTTTTCCACGGCGGTCAGACAGCTGAAAGAGGCAGGCATCAGCCTTTCAATTGATAACTTTGGCGACGGCTCGGCCGGTCTCTCTTTACTGGCGCACGTCCAGCCTGACCGGGTACGTATCGGCGCAAATATTGTACGTGATATTCATCGTAGCGGCCCGAAGCAGGCGGTGATGCAGGCGGTCATCCGCTGTTGTTCGGCGCTGGAAATTAACGTCATTGCAGCCGGTATTGAGCGTCCCGAAGAGTGGATGTGGCTGGAGGCGGCCGGGATCATCGATTTCCAGGGCAGCCTGTTTACGCCTGAGGGCGGCGCCGTGGCATGGCCTGAAAGCCGCGAGGCGATCTGAAAGCGGTTAAGCCTGACGACGCAGAACGTGTGAAGAGATAAAACGTCAGGCTCACAGGAGAAGACAATGCTGAGCGATGCCCGACTGCAGTTTATATCCAGCCATCCGGAGGAGAACGAACCGGAGGCGGTCTCCATGGCGCGCGAGTTACTTCGGTACCGCAGTGCGCTGGCCCAGCCATGGGCTGTGGTGGAGGGACTGGGTGTGAAGTACGTGGAGGACGGTAACGGGGCGATGATCTGGCCGGCGCGTTACTGCGAACGCGGCGACACCTTACTTTATCGTCTGGATCAGACGGCTTCAGAAGTCAGCGGGCGCGCTGAAGCTGCGGATCCCGTCAGAAAGTAGCGCCGTGATGGCCGGCGCGAACGCAAATGTCATCTTCTTTGCAACGCCGGCAACTCAATATGCTGATCATTGCGCCGATAACCCGCGTCCGGCTTCTTTTAGCGGAGTTTGATGTGCTCAATGTGTCCGGGTGAGATTCCTGTGGTAAGCTCGTTGCCCTAACCGCAGCCGGACAGACTGATGAAAAACAATTTTGACGATAAAATGGCGGATATCATCATTGGAGAAGCCGTAACGGCGTTACTTGATGATAACGTCGCCATAAGCTGGGCGGCCCTTAACGACAGGCTGCAGGCGATGCTTGACCGCGAAACAGACAGTGACCGCATTCGTGCTGTGCTGCGTGTCATTGAGGACGTCAGACGGGAAATGGAGATGAGCGCGGTGAAGAAAGAGGCGTTCACTGCCGGGCATTTTTCTTTTTCCGGCAAGCTGCACTGATCGCTACCTGACAATCTGCCGCGCCTGACGCTGTGGTTTCTGCTATACTGTATGCTTATCCACCAACGGATGGAGGTCATTTGAGCGATGACACCACCGCCGAAGATATCTACGCCGTTATTGGAACGGTTGTGGCACGCCTTCTTAAGCCGGACCAGCACCTGACACTTCAGGATATCACCCATGCCCTGCATCATCTTGGCGAAACGGCAAGCGAAGATAAACAGCGGCAAGCCTGTTTAAATGCCATCAGTATGCTTGTGAAGCAGATGCACTAAGCTTAATGCACTGCTCCTGCTTACTAACCTTTTCAGAACCCTTCATCATCCGGCGTTCTGCCGACCACGATTTCAAGCACGTTGCGCAGTACATCCAGTTTGACAATATCGGTAGTCATCTCAAGCTCTGCGATGAGATACAGGATGATGGTTTTGCTCGTCACTTTTTGGCCATGGATGACGATATCGCGAATTACGGCATCCAGGGCCGCGGCTTCGGCTGCATAGCGCTCACCGCCGCTGCGAAAATGGTGAATAAGGGCCGCTTCCGCGCTGAATGGGTGTTCGTTGGTTTGCATGTGTCGTTATCCATAAACCGGGCGTTGCTGACAGCCCGGTGGTCGCCAAAAAATCGGCCATCCTGAGATGGCCATGTTATGCCGGGCGTCCTGCCACACTCCGGTTAATCACGAGATCGTACCGTCCCTGTCATTAATGCTTTTTACCAGCCCTGGGTTGTGGCATCCCGCCCAGAGCAGCCATCGGCTTTTCACGATTTTCCCGGGCTGCTGACTGCATCTGCAGCTCTCTGATGGCGATCCTGATCGCCTCCAGACGATCGGGATTAAATTCCTCTGCGGCCATTGACCGGAGTCGGGCTGAAACGGTCGCCACATTGATTCGTTCATTATTATCGAGCAGCCTGACCACCGCCTCGCCCAGAACGATTTCGGTTAAACGTTCAATTTGACTTCTCTGCATGCCCACCCCCTGCGGGACTGTGCCCTTTCGGACAAGTGGCTGACCCTTCCCGGGTCATAAAGCGCATGCTGCAGGTACCACCGATTATCCCTTTTCGTATCAGCGTTCAAACAGCATGCCAATCAGCGTCTGGTAATGACGCTCTTCTTCATAATTCGCCGCGACCTCAAGGCGTCTCAGCAGTTTGGTGCAGATCGCCTTACGGTTGAGGTTTTTTCCTGCGCGCAGGATCTCAACGACAATCTGCCCCAGCGTTTCCTGCTGAGTAGGTGCTGTCGCTCTGCTGAAATAGCGGGCAATCTCACTGGCGCTGTCTGGAAATTTTGCAACATTCTGACGCATGATGAACCCCTCGAATGGTTAAAATACCGTCGCTTCTCTCTGTGCGTAAACTTATACAAAGAAATAAAACTTGTACAGCAATACTGTTTCTGTATTAGCTACGTTCTTGTGCAAAAAATGCTAACACCTTAATCTCAGGGGCTTACGCGCTGAAATAACCGGCATGATGGCTGGGTTCAGCGGCAGGAAAAACGGTATCGGTTTGGACAACCCGCTGATTTCCTGACACGGGGAGAGGATTGTTGCTGTACAGACGATATCGTATCGGTTACTTTGCGCCCTACAAGATGATCGTGTGCTGCAGGTGGACAAATGAGAAACAACGGGCTGCCGCCTTGTCACAATACCGGACTAGCCGGTTACTTCAGTCAGGTCACCGATCCCCGCCAGATTGCGCTACTGGGGCGCATCACCGTTGAAATTTTGCGTCAGGAACGTCGGCTGACGCGCACCGCGATCTGTCTCAAGCTTATCGGGCACATCAATGACACGGACGATGACGTCGAAGCGGAACAGGCACGTTCCCTGCTGGCGATGCTGTTTGGTCGCTGATCGTTTGATTCATCCGCTCACCTTCAGCGCGTTGCACATCCGTCGCTAAAGCCCGCATCCGTTGCCACATGCCGCGTTGCCGAAAATCGTTAATACGAGGTTTGATGGTGGTGAAGACGTCATCCCTGACAGTTTTCTCCGGCCGGTACACGCTAACGCGCGTCCGATGAGGTCATCTACGTTGTCGTCTTCCGGCCAGAGCCGGACTACGTCTTATGGCGTCAGTTCTTCTCGTCGTTCAGGCCTGCAAGCGTCTGCAGGTACGGCACATGGATCGCGGCCTGCTCAGGCTCATCAAAGCTTCTGAGCCAGCCGATCGCCTCTGAAATCGCGGACAGGCGTGTGTCGCTGCCGCCAGCGCGTTTCATGTGTCTGAGCTCGTCGATAAGCGTATTAACGCTGATCTTCTTTTTGCCCAAAGCCAGGCTTAGTGCCGCTTCGCCAATAATGACGTGCCCTTTCCCGTCGTGTTGAATAGACAAATTTACTTCCTCCATTTCACGTTGATGAGAACCTCACGTCACACTGTAGACCCTATTGAGCGAACCGGTGCAGGCAAGTTCTGAAATGAAGCCTGTAACAGGATTTATTTTAGCGAGCATGAAAAATGCCGCGGCGGGTGCCGCGACAAAGGTTTCTGTCGGCAGGCGCTGGCGCAACCTGCCGCAGCATGACGACGATTCAGCCTGATGACGCGGCTTGATCCGCAGGTTCACCAAAATGCTCGCGCATGTGGGATTCAATTTCTTCCAGTGATTTCCCCCGGGTTTCCGGCAACATCACGGCAATAAACACCAGGGAAGCCACGTTGATTGCGGCAAAGATAAAGAACGCCTTATTACCAACCAGCGACAGCAAAGGCGGAAATGCCAGCGCCACCACGGCGTTGCATATCCACTGAAACGCTACCGCTGAACCGGTTAATACCCCGCGAACTTTCATCGGAAATAACTCCGACATCAGCAGCCAGTAAACCGGGGAAATGCACATCTGCATAAAGAACAGGAACACCAGAATACACGCCAGCGCCAGCAGGCTTTGCGTCAGGCTTTGTGGCATGAGAACCAGCACCGCGCCCAGCGCCAGCTGCATCGCAATCACCACCGCCAGCCCGGTCATCAGCATCGGGCGCCGGCCGAAATGACTGATGGCTTTAATGCCGGCAAAGGTGGCCAGTACCGATACCACCCCGTTGCCGATGGTAGCCGCAATCGAAGCACTGGTGCCCAGCCCGGTACTTTTCAGAATGACTGGCGTGTAATACATGAAGGCGTTGACGCCGGTAAACTGCGCGACGATGCCCATGCCGCAGCCCAGCAGCAGCAGACGCACAATCCATTTCTCTTTTAACAGTTCGCGTGCGGGTGGCCCCTGACGGGCTTCGCGGGCATTCTGCCGCATCTCTGCCATCTCTTTTTTAATCTCGCGCGGATTTTCCCGCAGTTTGCGCAGGATACGCAGCGCCTCATTAAAACGCCCTTCCGCCACCATCCAGTGCGGTGAGGCCGGGACAAAAAAGGTGCCAATAAACAGCAGAATGCCGGGGATCATCGCCAGCGACAGCATATAGCGCCACATGCCCGGATCGTGCAGTAGCAAACTCATGGCGGCGCTGACGACGTAAGCCAGCAGTTGCCCTGACACAATCATCAGTTCGTTGCGGCTGACCAGCGGTGCCCGGCGCTTAGGCCCGGCAATTTCAGCGATAAAGACCGGAACCGTTGACGATCCGCCGCCCACCGCGAAACCCAGAATAAAGCGCATCACCACCATGATTTCCAGATTCGGCGCAACCGTGGTGCCTAACGCCCCGGCAATGAACAACAGGGCAAGGCTGCGTAACGTGATACGGCGACCAAAGCGGTCCGAGACATAACCGCTGATGAACGCGCCGAGCGCGGAGCCAAAGGTGAGCGCAGAGGTCACCAGCCCTTCGGTAAATGGCGTGAGATCGAGACCGCCCTGCGCGGCGGGCAGCGTCATGTAGGGCAGCGCGCCGGAAATAATGCCGGTGTCGTAGCCAAACGCCAGCGCGCCCATCGTGGCGACTAACACCACAAAAAACAGGCGCTGCTGAACAGTAAACGTCAGGCTGCCGCCATCATCTGATTGAGACTGCGAAGGATTTTGCTTGCTATCGTCCATGGGTGATTCAAGACCTGGTCAATGACGGGATAAAAAGGAGGTTTGAGTATAGTCAGAAACGAGAAAGTGTGAGGCCGGTCACGATTTTTACCGGATGGCGACGGAATAAAATCCTGCACCGCCCTGACTGCACAGCCCATGTTTGCGCCGCAGCCGCGCCCTCGCACTGCGCTCAAACCCTGGCTGGCCTGCTGCAATCCCGCCCCCGACAGGGGGAAAATTTTCTGCTAAGGTACGCTGGCTGGTTAATGAGAAACACGCTAAGGCGTAACGCAGAAAGGCAGGTCCGGCGACAGGTTGCTGAATTAACGTTCAGGAAAACGGTGTCTTTTAAGGTTGAACGTGAAAAAAGAAACGGTTAAGAAAAATATCATTCTCGCGGCGCTGCAGCTTTTTCGGGAGCGCGGCTTCAACAATGTTTCAACCCGCGATCTGACCAATACGCTGGGCATATCCCGCAGCCATATCTACCACTATTTCAAAAACTGGGATGCGCTGAGGCTGGACTCGATTGCTTTCATGCTGGATGAGGACGTTGCCGCTTTCTCTGTAGAGAGCGAAAAGAGGGATGATTCACAGCATGACGCCTTTTTTCGTGCGCTGGTGGATTATCTCCTGCCAGACGGGCCGGCTTCTCACTGGTTGATCTACCTCGAGTTGTGGCCGCTGGCGGCAAGGGATAAGCAATTTGAGCAGCTGCTGCTCTCCAGTACTCAGACGTGGACGGCGATCATCCGTCAGGGCTTATCCGGCCAGGCATTTAGCCACCTCAGCGAAGCAGGTAAAGACGAGGTGGCGCGTAATCTTCACGCCCTGATTGACGGTTACTCAAGCGCGCTTATTCTTAACTACTCTGCGGATAAGCGGACACATTTTTTTCTTGAGATAATGGCCGCCTTGCAGAAACTTTGTCGCTAGCGGGGATTTTTCCACATAGCCGCTTACCTCCCGGACTTTAAATCATTAATCAGTCTGGCCATCTTGCTGCCGGCTGAGGTGTAGGCCGGATTGTTTTTCTCCGGCGCCATCCAGCTTTCATCCGCTTCCGGATGCGGTCCGCTCAGGAGCACCGTGCCTTTACCGTAAGTATATTTCGCCAGCGCGATATCACCGTTGGCATAGCGCGCCAGAGCGACGAAGCCGTGCGCGTCTTCGGCATTCAGGTAAGGACCATCCTGATAATAAAATTTTTCGGTTTTCCCCTGCCAGACAACATCGACAACGTAATCGCCTTCGTCGGGTATGTTAGTCCCCTTGCGCATGACTTCAGAGTCCAGCGATGAGGGGATCAGCCCCAGCCAGTTTTCATCGGCCAGATACGCGCCCATGCACAATCCGAGAAAGCTTTTTCCATTGCGGACAAATTTGCGTATGGCCTCAGCCCCTTCGTCGCCCAGCGCAGCAAAGGCGCCGGGGATGTCCTGCCCGCCGCCGGGCTGGATGTACACATCAAAACTGGCGAGATTATCCTCCGTGACCTTTATTTTTTCCTGCTCTCCGACATAGGCGATGTCCAGCGGCAGACCACTCTGTTCCAGCGCTTTACGGACCATTTCGGAGCAGCCCGGACAACCGGCACCGCCGCGATAGATAGCGACATGGGTGACGGCAGCACTGGCCATATTCGCGGTGGCTAACCCACCGGCAAACAGAATGGCAGCATACGTCAGAAGGTTCTTCATCAGATAACGCCAGAAACAGGAGGAGGCTCTCAGTAACATTGTTTTCACCATCAGCGGCAGGACCAGGCTCAAAATTAGAGCGACTGCTCAATTTAGGGCCAGCACGAAGAGGCTGTCAACAGCCTGACAGCGCGAAAAATACAAACCCCTGTTTTAATTAGTCTTTCACATGATCCCGTCAACGGCTGCCGCGATTGTGCCGGTTGCAGAAGGAGTGTCTGAACCTGACCGGCCGGGAATTATTCGATAAAACCGCTGGCAGACTGCCGTAACCGCCCGGTGATAGCGATCAACCCTTCGATGTCTTCCGGCGTCAGCAAATCGAGGAAATTTCGCCGCACGCCCGCGGCATGTATCGGCCGCGCTGTAGCAAGCAGCTGGCTCCCTGCCTCTGTCATGCGGACTGAAATCCCTGCGCGAGTCGCGCGGCTGCGCTGTACCAGATCCCGGGCGGCCATACGTGAAAGCTGGTGCGATAGCCGCGACTTGTCCCACTCAAGGTATTCCAGCAGCTCACGCTGCAGCAGTACGCCCTGCGGACTGCTGTTGATTTCCATCAGGATCATGAAATCCGGACCGGACAACCCGGTCGCCTCATTGATCTCTCTGACAATGCGTCCGGTGATGACTTCAGCAAGCCGGCGATATCCGCGCCATGCCTGCCACTCTGCGTCTGAAATCTCTGTGCTGCTCATTATTCATCCCGTGGCGTAGTTGATATGTCAACTTTGTGATTATACAGTATCCACTTTCACATTGGGGAAGAACAGACATGTCGGACAAACTGACTATCGCTATTGTGGGCGGCGGCCCGGCAGGCCTCACGGCGGCCGTGATTCTTCAGCGCCACGGTTTTAACGTAACGGTGTTTGAGGATGAGCCGGCGGATGCTGCGCGGAGTCAGGGCGGCTCGCTTGATTTGCATGCTGACAGCGGCCAGGCGGCGCTGCGCAGAGCGGGCCTGCTGGAGCAGTTCATCAACATCGCCAGGCATGAGGATCAGGAAAGCCGGATGCTGAATTACCTTACCGGAGACATTGAGGTCGACAGATTCACGCCGGAAGGTGAAATGGATAAACCGGAGATCGATCGCGGCGAGTTGAAAAACCTGCTGCTGAGCGCCCTGTTACCGCAGACCCTGCAGTGGGATCACAAACTGCATTACGTTGACTATGGCCGGCAAAAAGCGCACGGGCTGGTGTTCAGAAACGGCAGGCGCTACGAAGCCGATATCGTGATTGGTGCTGACGGTGCCTGGTCGCGGGTCCGCAGTTACCTGACGCCGGTACGTCCGGTTTATACCGGCATTACCTTTTTCGAAGGCTGGATAGATCACCCGTCCGACCAAATCAACAGCATTGCCGGCAACGGGACCGCGTTCAGTTTTGGCGGTGCGCAGGCGCTGGTCACGCAACGCAACGGCGGCGGGAGGATTTGCGTCTATGCGGCGATGAAGCGCGCCCCTGATGTCATCGATCAACACCAGGCCTCCTCCGGCCTCACCGCCTGGGTGCGCGACAGCTACCGCGACTGGGCCGCTTCCCTGCAATTGGTGGTGAACGCCACCGGTGACTATGTCAGACGCCCGATTTACAGCCTGCCTGCCGATTTTGGCTGGGCACCGCGGCCGGGCATCACCCTGATTGGCGATGCCGCTCACCTGATGCCGCCGGTTGGCGTCGGAGTCAACCTGGCGATGCTTGATGCTTCAGACCTGGCTCTGGCACTGTGCGAGTCCTCGCACCCGCAGAACGGACTGCGCTCTGCGGAGCCCCTGATTATGGAACGCGCACGCGACATGATGCCTGATGCAATAGCGGGGTTTCAGAACTGGTTCGATGAGAAAGCCTGAGCCGATGTGACAGCATGAGTTCAGACAACGCACTCGCGTATTATTGCCTAACCCGCGTGATAGCCGGTTTTTACTCCCTTAATTACGCTTTTGTCATCGTCGCTTCCCGGTAACATAAAAAACATAAAAATATTAATCATCTCTGGGTAGCGCATGAATGCTTCTTTAACCGCCGGGCGTATTTACGCCTGGCTGATAACGGCTGCTTTTTTTTGGGGTATCACTCCGTCAGCCTCAGCGTTATCTAACGGCTGTGCTACCGTCAATGCCCTGTCAGGTTCCACCTCTCTGTCCTATAGCGCCAACAGGTATCCTGCCTCGGACTTTACCGCTGGCGACGCGTTGACGCTGAGCTTTACCGACAGCGGTTCTGCTGTGGGCGGCACTCCCATGAACGCCGACAGTCTGAGCGTGGCCCGTTTTGACCTGAGTAATGCTCAGACTTACAACGCCGTAAACTCAACGACAACCTCTTCCCACACCGTGACAATCACCGTGCCGGCCGGCAGTCTGGAGGCCAACGGGCTGGCCGTGCGGGTTACCACCTCGCATGGACAGATCAGTAACCTCGTATTTAACTGTACCAGTGCAACATCGTCATCCAGCGATGCCACGTTGTCAGGTCTGTCATTGTCTGCCGGCGCGCTCTCACCCTCTTTCAGTGCCGCCACCAGCAATTACAGCGCATCGGTTAACTTCGATGTTTCGTCGGTGACGGTAACGCCGGTGGTGAATGAAAGCCATGCCACGGTGACAGTCAATGGCTCATCAGTGGCTTCGGGTTCGGCCTCGCAGGCCATCGCGCTGAACGTCGGAAGCAACACTATTTCCGTGGTGGTGAGCGCGCAGGATGGCACCACCCGCGGGTACAGCATCAGCGTGACCCGTGCAGAAGCGCCGCCAGCGTCGGCAAACAGCAGTTCAACCGTTGCGGCCAACAGCACCAATAACACTATTTCGCTGGCGCTCAGCGGTGGGGCGGCGACGTCGGTAACTCTCGTAACGCCTCCGGCGCACGGTAGCGCCACGGTTTCAGGTACTGACGTGATGTATACGCCGGCAGCAGGTTATTCCGGCAGCGACAGCTTTGTCTGGCATGCCGCAAATGGGGGTGGAACCTCTGCGGATGCTACCGTAACGCTGACTGTCAGCGCTCCCGCGCTGGCGCTGTCACCGGCATCGGGTGCGCTGTCCGCCGCGACGGTCGGCAACACCTGGTCGCAGACGCTCACCGCCTCAGGCGGCACGGCTCCGTATACCTGGAGCAGCAACGCTTTGCCGCCTGGCCTGTCGCTGAACGCATCCGCCGGTACGTTGTCCGGAACGCCCGCAGCGGCAGGAAATTATCACTTCCAGGTCATCGCGACGGACGCCCTAGGCGCCAGCGGCTCCGCCAGCTACACGCTGACTATCAACGCTGCGGCCCCCTCAGCCAGCACCAGTGCCGCCACGGTCGCCGCCAACAGCAACAACAATACGCTGCCTCTCAGCCTTTCCGGCGGCGTCGCGACGTCCATTACCATCATTACTCCACCTTCACACGGCAGCATTACCGTATCCGGCACCAGCATAACGTACCAACCTGCTGCAGGATTCTCGGGAAGCGACAGTCTCACTTACACCGCCAGCAACAGTAGCGGAACTTCCAATAGCGCGCAGGTTTTAATCAGCGTGTCGCAGTTCGTCCTGACGCTTTCGCCACCCGGCGGAACGCTGCAGCCTGCAACCGCCGGCAGCGACTGGACAACAACAGTGACCGCAGCAGGCGGGACGGCACCCTATTCCTTCAGCGCGCTTAACCTGCCAGCAGGCATCAGCCTGGACAGCCCGACAGGCAAACTCTCAGGCACACCTGAGGCAGCCGGGAATTATCGTTTTCAAATCACCGCAGCAGACAGCCTGGGTAACCGCGGCACAGCCAGTTATACCCTGGCTGTCACGGCAGCTACGCAGTCAGTCCTGCAGCTACAACCCGCAGGCGGTCAGTTGCCACCAGCTGAAGCAGGAAAAATGTACGCACAGACTTTCAGCGTGACGGGAGGAGCTGCGCCCTATCGCTGGCTGTCTGGCGGAACGCTGCCTGCGGGCATGGCGTTCGCTGATGGACAGCTCAGCGGCGTGCCACAGGCAGCCGGTAATAGCCAGTTCAGTGTTCAGGTTACCGATGCTGTCGGCGCTACCCTGCGGGTTAATTACACGCTGTCGGTGACGGCTGCCGGGCCTCAGGCCACTGACCACAGCGCCACGCTTGTTGCCGGTCAGTCGGTCATGGTGAACCTGACCAGCGGTGCGACAGGCGGTCCGTTTACCGGCGCGCAGTTGCTTGATCAACCGGAAAGCAGTCTCGGCAAAGCGGAAATACATGCGTCGGGAAGTGAGTTTCAGCTGTTTTTCACCGCAGCCGCACAGGCCAGTGGCAGCGTCGCACTGCGCTATGTGCTGACCGGCCCTGCCGGCACAACGCCGCCGGCCAGCGTGACGTTGACTATTACCGCCCGTCCCAATCCTGCGCAGGACGCAGATGTCATTGGTCTGGTCAGCGCTCAGTATCGTGCCGCGCAGAGTTTCGCTCGCGCGCAGCTACGAAACTTCAGCGACAGGCTGGAACAGTTACACAGCGGCGGCGAGCTCCCTTCGGACATCAACGGCATCCGCTTTTCGCTGCCATCGGCTCAGGCAGAGCATGATGCTGACGAGAAAATGTGGGCAACCGCGTGGCAGCAGAAAGCCTTCAATGATCACCGTCCGGCGCAGCCCTCTCTCCCCGCGCTGCCCTTCTCCACCGGCAGGCAGGTACAGCGCCTGTCTTACTGGACAGGGGGCTATGTTGATTTTGGTGGTGATAAAGCCGGCGGCGTGCATTTCAGTCATACCACCGTGGGCGTGTCTACCGGTGCCGACTACCGCTTCACTTCCGCCGTCGCGGCAGGATTAGGTATTGGTTTTGGCCGTGACGTCAGCGACATTGGCGACAGCGGCACGCGGACCAACGGGCGCGCATTCAGCACAGCACTGTATGGCAGCTATCATCCAGGGACGTTCTTCGTGGACGGCCTGCTTGGGCATGGCGTGATGGACTTCGATAGCAAACGCGTCATCACCGGCACCTCCAGTGAAGCTCGCGGCAGCCGTTCCGGACGGCAGATTTTCGCTTCGCTGACCTCAGGCTATGAATTGCGAACCACAGACAGCCTGTTATCACCTTATGGCCGCCTGCAGTATTACCGCACATGGCTTAATGGCTACAGTGAGTCCGGCGCAGGCGCATATAGTCTGGCTTATGCCCCGCAAATGGTTTCTCAGATCATTGGTGGCGCCGGGCTGCGCGGTGAGCATCGGGTAACAAGCGGTCAAATCGCGCTGCGCTTGCAGGGCCGTGTGGAGTATGCGCAGACACTCAGCAACAATGGTATCGCTCGCGTGGGTTATGCTGATACGGGCAACGACACGTGGCGAGTACCGCTGACCGAGCCAAGCCGCCAGACGTTAACGGCAGGCACCGCGGTCGATTTTCTGCTGCCGCACAATATCACGCCCGGAATCGCTTACCAGGGAACGCTGGGGCTTGATGCACAGCGAACCCGCGACCAGATGATTATGATTCGGGTGAATATTGGATTCTGAGTAGAGAGTTGCGGGGTTGGATAACTTACTGATGAGGCAAAGACTCATCACAAAGCAGAAGACACCAGTTGGAAGCTGCAGCTACTCAGTTCCATACACTGTCGATGTAAAGCCCAGCCTCTGACAGCAAAACCTAAAAAGCGTCCTTCGCGACGCTTTTTCATATTTATAAGACTTATTTCTGGCCAGGGCTAAATCAGACATCGCTCTCAGCCAGTCGCAAAAGATTATCACCCGGCTTTGAATATGCCCGGCGCGGTTTACTGTTGCTGTTGCTTTTGTTCCGCCTCTTTCTGTTTTTTGGCGGCCATGTGGTGGCCCACCGCGCAGCCAGCTGCCGCACCGGCAACGCCATGATGAACCAGATGACCTGCCACGCCGCCAGCGACAGCGCCTTTCAGGCAGCCTTTTGCCTCTGCCTGGGCGCTAACAACTAAAAGAAGGCCTGCCGCTGCCAGGGCCGCAATCCACTGTTTTTTCATTGCCGTAAATCTCCATAAAGATACGTGTTATGTCGGTGATGCTGAGCATAGCCTGGCCGGGCTGACGGCGTGATATACAGCGGTTAAACGGCGAACTTTGTTACCTATGGTTACGCTTATGCAGCAACGCTCTGATCAGGACAAAGCCAGTCAGGGTGCAAAACGCACCGGTATCTTTTCTTTCAGATACGCAGGCCGCATGGGAAAGGTGTTGGCATCTATCGCCTGCTTTACCGCATCGATAGCGACGGCGCACAGATCAGCATCTCCGCCCTGCGCAGTGACGTTTGTCGGTGGCTGACCTAAGGGTTGCGTAATGACCAAATCACAGGTCTTACCGTGATATAAGTTCGCGTCAAAAAACCGATACTGTATTGCGGTAACGGCCTGACAAAGCCACAGATGAGTATCTTTATTTGCTATTTGCGAGTAGGTTTGCGATTCGCACTCGCTTCTTATCTCGGAAGCGGTTGGAAACCTGAATGACTGCCTTGCTGTTTGTTTAGTATGGGACTGGCAGCCGACGAATAACATGACGGCGATAAGTGAGAGTGTTTTTTTCATCATGGCATCCATGCAGATCATTTATGCATTTATAGCATCCCGGACAGATTGCGGAAACCGTGCCTGCTATCGGGTTGCTTTCGCATTGGCAGCGAATACTCACAACCCAGCAACCGACCGCATTATAGATGTGAGAATAAACAGCGTAACGTCTCAAGCCAATTCGCAGACCCCATCAAAGGTTGCGAAATAAGGCCAGCGTGTTTTGGCCAGCCTGACATGGCGGGGTAGGTTTCTGTTGAAAGGTTGGGACGGCTGCAGAATAAATTCAGCAAACATCTTTCCGCCCCACCCGACTCAATCCCCAATATGCACGTGATTTATTGAGCGTCTTTAGTCTGATTTCTACTCAGGAACGCTGAGCCCTTTTACGTCAGACACGAAATGTGTCCACCATCCCCCGCAGAGCGTGCGCCTGCTCAGAGAGAGACTGAGACGCCGAAGAGGACTCTTCAACCAGCGCAGCGTTATTCTGCGTGACACCATCCATCTGACTTACCGCAATGCTAACCTGAGAAATGCCCTGCATCTGTTCTGAAGAAGCCAGTGAAATATTATCCATGGCCTCTGCCAGTTCGCCCACCATGCTGACAATCTTCAATATGCTCTGCCCTGTACCTGCTGCCACCTCAACGCCGCTTTCGACCTGCTCAACGGCCTGTTCAATCAGCTGTTTGATGTCGCGAGCAGCATTTGCACTGCGCTGTGCAAGCGTTCTGACTTCACCGGCAACCACGGCAAAACCGCGTCCTTCTTCACCTGCCCGGGCGGCCTCCACCGCTGCGTTGAGCGCCAGAATGTTGGTCTGGAAGGCAATGCTTTCGATCACGGAGGTGATGTCCCGTACCTTTGTCGCGCTCAATGAGATCTCATTCATGGTTTCAGACATACGCTGTACGTCGGCCTCACCTGCGCGTGCCAGCGTTGCCGCATCCCGGGCAGACCCAGCGGTCTGCTGCGCGCCGGCCGTATTACTTTTCACGGTGGCGGTAAGCTGCTCCATACTGGCCGCAGTTTCCTGCAGTGCTGCAGCCTGTTCCTCGGTGCGGGATGACAATTCTGTATTGCCCTGTGATATCTCATCCGCCGCCAGCGCCACTGAAGCAGCAGAGTCTTTTATCTTTGACACCAGACCACGCAGGTTTGCCTGCATGTTATCCAGAGAAGCCATCAGGCTGGTACTGTCATTGTTTCGCAGCGTTACAGGCGTCGTCAAATCGCCAGAAGCAATGGTTGCCGCAAGAGTCTGCGCCTGTACAGGCTCGCCGCCCAGCTGACGCATCAGTACGCGAATGGTCATAACGCACGTTCCCACTGCCAGCAGTGCTGATGCGGCCGCGAGCAACATCAGGATCAGCGATGCCCGGCGTGTCGCCTGACTGTTGGTTTCAACAGCGGACTGCGTATTTTTCATCTGGACCAGCGTCATGTCATTAAGCGCTTTGAGCAAGGTACTCTGCACCGGGCGCGTGACGTTCAGCAGATAGGCAGTGGCTTCCTCAGCACGATTTTCAAGCCCGAGCCGGCCAGCCTGCTTCAGCGACGCAAGTGCAGGCTCCTCAGCTTCAGTAATGCGGCTCATGACTTCCCGCCCCTGCGGTGTTGAATCCTCCTGCATCACCTCAGCCAGAGCCTTACGGCTGGCTATATACTGCGCTTCTTGTTTTTGTACGCGCTCCCATTCAGGCTTCATTGCCTCAATATCTGTTAAGAGCGCCAGGTTACGAACCGCAATGCCCATATCCCTGATGCTGCCACGCATATCCAGCACCAGCTGATACTTTTTCATTTTGACGTTAACCGCATCGTCCATACCTTTGCTCGCATTACTCAGGGCGTTGAGCGCAATGCCGGTACAGATAATAAAAAGTACAACAAGCAGGCCAAAGCCCGTTGCAAGTCGGGTGGATATTTTCATATTAATTCTCGCTGTAAGTAGATGAGAGTGTCAGATATGAATGTGTTATCGGCATTGTGTGACGCAGATTCATCACCCGGAATGGTTAATTTTAAAATTCATTTCAGACCTGTCGTTCAGATTGACGCAGCTACACATCGCTATATTAGTGACATTCTCAATATAAAATTAACCAACGAATTTTTGAGAGAAATAATTCTTGCATGCAAATAATCAATACCTCGCTCATAACCGTCCGCACCAGGAAATTTTTCACCGATATGCTACCGCTGACACCCTGTTCTTTTCCTGACGCAATAATTCTGGCAACGTTCAGGAGCGATAACCAATAAATTGATTTTAATGGAAAAAATAATGAATGAATTTTCTTCAACTGACCTGCAATCCTGCCAACGCTAAACACCTGTTATCATCCAGCCGTAACGCCACGAAACCAGAACGAGAAAAATAGCCCGCAAAGTTTTTATAAAAGGTTAATTATTATTTACCATCCCCGCTTAACAGGTGACAGGTTGATATTAACGGCCGTAAGTATTTAGCAGGAATGGCCTGACGCGATCCCGAGTCAGGTGCCATAATTATTTCTAAAATATTTTCAATGAATATCGTCATCCGCGCCTGACTGACAGCGGTTCAGAAAATCTGTCTGGCAGGAAACATCGCATCTATCCTGAATGGTCAGGTTAACGTATATAATTCCTGTCTAAAAAGGCATCGCACGTTGACTGTCAGCGGGAATAATTCATCAGGGTGCTTATGCCTCAGTGAGCTGGCGTTTCGCCTTGTCATGTTGTGCTCTGGCATCAGCACAGAGATGGGCGGATGAGAGAGCATCGAAATGGTTCAGCGCTATGCTCACCTGGCACCGAATCATCTGACAGAGCATGCGAGGCAAATTGACGCGACTTTTGGCAGTCGTGTCCCAAATCTGTCCCACGGGAAATTTTGAAGGCTGGAGGAGGTTGTTAAGTGATTGATTTTATTTGGCACGCCCTACAGGATTCAAACTAATACAACAAGAACATGATTTTTAAGGAATATATTGCATTCTATTTTTGTTCATACCCCCAAAAACACCCCCATCTGATCAATGTCTCACATATGCCCACTATTCATGATGAAATAACTAGCTGAATTATAGTGTTCGTAAACAAACTTCCTGTATGTATAAAACTGGGTAGAAAATGAATTGCTTAATAAAGTAACCCGGCTTTTTAACGCCATTCAGAATGCATTTAACCACAAACGAATTTAGGTTCCTTTTGCCAGCGGCTACACAGGTGTGGTATTTGCATAAACCAGGATGGGATCCACTGGTGACAAATCTTGCCGATTTTACGCACATCTGATCTAGGCAGCTCAACATGGCAGGCGAAAAACATTTTTATTCATTGAATTCAACAATTTAATAAGATCTTAGCCGCCACCATGAAAATGCAAAAATCAGCCGTTTTCCGCGAGGTCGCCGCTTAAGCCTGTTTCAGTGAGTCTTCTGCGAGCGTGACTATCACGTTGACGTCCGGGTTGGTGGCTGCGATGCGATCGAGATGCGCATGCATCACTTCTACCGGCGAAACGTCGCGGTTACGTATCATGCTGGCCAAGTCGGTAGCATCTGTATAATAAATTTCTTTGCTCATAATAAACACTCGATTCGATAAACTAACTATCAGTTGATAGGCAGGATTAAGACCCGTTAAATCAGGCTGTCAACACCTACCTAACAAATGTTAGAATTGTTACCTGAGCTACAGGAGAAGAGAAATTATGAGCAAAACATCCCGTGACGAAATTCTCAACGCAGCCCGGCTGGTGGCGCAGGCGCACGGCTACACCGGCCTGAACATACGCGGACTGGCCGACGAGGTGGGAATTAAGGCTGCCAGCATTTACTACCACTTCCCCAGTAAGGCCGAGCTGGGTGCAGCGGTAGCCCGGCGTTACTGGGAGGACACCGCGCGCGACCTTGAACTACTGAGGGAAAGTGAAGGCGATGCGCTGAAAAGTCTGCGCCGCTACCCGCAGATATTTCGCCGGTCACTCGAGAGCGGGAACCGGCTCTGTATGGGGAGCTTTATGTCAGCTGAGTACGATGACCTGCCGCAACCGGTCAGGGATGAGGTGCAAAAGTTTGCTGACATCAACATCGACTGGCTGGCAGGACAGCTGCATGAGGCCGGTATTGCCGCGTCAGGAGAGAGCAGAGTCCGTGCCGGCTCCATTTTTTCTGCCGTTGCCGGCGCGCAGCTGATGGCCAGAAGCCGTAACGATATTCTGCTGTTTGATGAGCTCATTGAGGGCTACAGGCTTGCGGGTCTGCTACCACAGTAAAAATCAGGCGGCCGTCCGCTTCAGCTGGCGTTGCCTGAACCTCTTTCAGAAAATCCATACGGGCGCGCTGCGGTCTGGCATGAAATGGCTGCCACCACTCTGCCGCACAGGCGGGCAAATTAACTCAGGCGCCTCACCGGTTATACCGCGGCTTGTTACGCTATCGCAACAATAGTACTCCTCCCTGCCGGTCCCTTAATCGAATTAAGGACGTCCCGGAAAGATCGAATAAAAAAACTAACAATCGTAAGGTAGGTATTGACAACCATCCTAAACTGCCTCAATCTTGGTCGCATAACTACCTATCGTTAGTTAGTTTTTATTACTTAGACCTGAACTCACTCACACAAAGGAATCAGCTGCTGATGAAAATTTATGACTGGTATGACGGCCCTTATCCCGCACGCGTTCGCATTGCACTTGCTGAGAAAGGACTGCTTTCTGATACAGAGTTTGTACCTGTTAACTTGTGGACGGGCGAACACAAGAAAAACGAATTTCTTGCCATCAACTACTCTGGCACGCTTCCCGTTCTGGAGCTTGATGACGGTACGCTTATCGCAGAGTGTACGGCCATCACGCAGTATCTGGACGCTCTGACTGCATCACGTTCTCTGACGGGCACCACTCCGGCGGAACAGGGCGTTATTCATATGATGACCAAGCGCGCTGAAATTGAGTTCCTTGACGCAGTGAGCGTGTATTTCCATCACGCCACTCCGGGTTTAGGCCCTGAGGTTGAACTCTATCAGAACCCTGAGTGGGGCAACCGGATGCGGGACAAGGCGGTCCGGGGAATGCATTATTTTGACCGCGTTCTACAGAAACAACCTTATGTGGCCGGTGAGAACTTCTCAATGGCAGACATAGCGGTTATCGGAGGGATGATTTTCTCTGCGTTAGTGAACCTGCAGGTACCTTCAGAGTGCACCGCGTTACGCGAGTGGTATGAGCGCATGCAGGCAAGGCCGTCCTTCCAGCAGTGGAAGGCGCTGGTAGAAGAGGAGCGTTTACGCAGAAAGGCGTAATTATTCTGCCGGGCAAATCCGTTTAATCCTCCACACCATCGGTGTGCAGTGGCTGGACCGGGACAGATTAAATGTCACGGTAACTAAAAAAACCGTCCTAAATTACGTCACTGTGCACCGATTATGTCCGCTTCTGGCACAAAGCAGACGGACGTCCGGCTAATGTTCGATATGAGCGAGAAGCGGACATCGTTTTTAAGATAATGTCGCCTAACTCAAACGGCCATCAGAACCTAACGTTCAAGTAGATGTGTGGCAATTCCCCATCTGAGCGCAGTGCATTTTCCATCCAAAAAATCGAAAACGGAGTAACTCGCATTGGGGTGAGCGTACCGGGTAAAGTTATCAATAGTGCCCTCTTTAAGTATTGCCAGCACTCCCTGACTGACATGCCCATGCGACACGATACATACGCACTGATGTTCTTTGGTGCCTTGCAGATTTTGTAAGAAACTTATTACTCGTTGAGTTGCCTGTGCTAATGACTCTCCCTCAGGCGGACAATACTCTGCATCAAATTTGAATAACGCATTTGCATCTTTCGGATGGTGTCGAAGGAGCTGTGCCGTTGACATGCCTTCAAACTGACCAAATGCCTGTTCTTTAAGGGCTGTTTCAGCTACCAATGAGCAACTAAAGCACTTAGACAGGCTCTGTCCCATTTGCCAGGTACGACCAAGTGGAGAAGCGTAAACACGTTCAACCTGGTAATCACTCGCGACAAATGCTGCCAGTAAGGCTGATGTTTGGCGCTCCCCCCGGAGGGTCAACGTACTATCGCTATGCCCCTGAATAACACCTCTCTCATTCCACTCTGTTTCTGCGTGTCGAACAAGAATCACTTTCATCGTTAGTGGACCATGCATGTTGTTGATTTAAATGTCATGGACCAAATATACCAGCCAGCTGTAGCGGAATTCTTTCTGCTCCGGACGAAAAACAGGAAAAAGTTTAGCTGAATGCAACCGGGATGACCTGTCTCACGAAGGATTCATCGAACGAAGATAATGTCCGCTCCTGGCAAAAAGCGGACATTCTGCCTGAGCTTTACTGAATGAGCCTTAAGGTCAGGCCAGCAATGTGTAAGCAAGCTAACACTCCGCGCTTCCCTCACTTTTTCCGCATATATACATGAAAAGTGAGGAGCAGGAGTAAAATTCCGTCCCCTCCCCTCATCACTTCTCACTTATTCCTTACATTTCCGGCAGCTGATAATGGTTATCTCTTCATCGTTGACTGATACCATCCTATGGCTTTCAAACCTGGCCAGCCAGCGACTTTAGTTTTTGCTGACATCCATGCCCATAGCTTTCATGTCATCACGCAGTAATGCACGGGTACACGCATCACCGTTTTCAGCCCGGCCGCGGATAAGCGCTCACAGAGCGGCATAGTTTTCACTCAGGTTCGGGATACTGGATAAATGTGGATCGTGATCATCAACATCGGTAGCCACGTCCTGCTCGGCCAGCGAATGGATTTTCTCACCCTCCTCGTTCCTAAACAGCCTGACCGGCTGCAGGTCATTTGCCCAGCGCTTCGGCTCCTCAGCATCCTTCCTTTTGGTGCAAGACAGAATCAGGGCGATGTTTTCATCCTCGCGCTTCACCTAAAACTCTGCGTCCAGAGCTGCCCAAAGGGGCTGACACCGTTTATTCTTCAGCTTCATCTGTCTACTTTTGGTGGTGTTATAAAATCCCATCTCGTCTGCGATTTTAAAAATGCGCCAGTGAAAGTCACTGCAAGTGGTTTGAATTTGACCAGGCACCTCAACCTGGCAGGTGAAAATCGATTTTACTTATTAATTTCAGAAGCTTAAGAACTGGTCTAATGACACCCCTTGAAAAAAAGTGTACAGGTGATCACGCGATTTATTCAATATTTTCAGTTGGTTAAGTAACCTGCCGCCGCCACCATGAAAATGCAAAAATCAGCCGTTTTCCGCGGGGCCGCCGCCTCGTGGACAGGGTACCCCGCCGGGAGGACCCGCTCATTTTTCCACATCCAGCCAGCCACAGTGATTGATCATCAACAGGCTGGTGGTCGGTTTAGAAAATGAAAGACAAGCTCGAAAGGGTTTTACCCAGATAGTGCAAAACCTTCAGGTTGTTGCAATGACTTCTCAGAAAGGGCGAACACTCTAACACAGCCTAAGCCTTTGATTTGTTCGCGACCGTCACTTTGTCTGCCCTGCGAGAGCTGGCAGACAGATAATTAGTGAATAACTTACTGATTTTAATACGGGTGGTCACAGTGACCACCCGCGTCCCCACTCTTAATTCAGCCCCCAGTTTGAGGTACGCCGGCTATTCGGCCAGGCACAGAGCACGTAAGCTGTTATTTATTCCATTCTTCGTCACTTTGAGTGATGCAGGTCATGCTCTTTACAGATTCATCTTTATGAGAATTCTAGATGTTAGATACTTCCCGGCGCGCTCTGCCAGCATTGGGCCGGTTATATGCCCAGGAGTCGATAGTTTTGTCTGATTAAGGTTTTACCCAAAAAGTGTAAAACCCTGGGTAGCGGCATTGCCGCTCATTTAGCTAACGCTCAACTGGAACTTAAGTCGTTGATTTTTCCATTCATCGTCACTTTGGCCCCGCCCGGAATGGTGTCGACGGAATACTCGATTAATAACACCCTGATTTAAGTATCAAGGTACAAGCGGCCTCAAGCCTTAGTCACTATCTTACCCAAAGTTTGAAGATGATCTGGATGTGGATCATGCCTCGGCTTGAATCATTATATTGGCTCATAACTATCTGAAAGGTAGGCAAGTCTTCATTTTTTAGGATGCCACCAGCCTGATATTCTTCATCATAAAAACAGCGGCGCTTAGGCTTAAAACTAAAAAGGTAAGGCGAGCATGAACGATTTGCGCAACGAAAGCTTTCTTGGTCTGACTTCAGACTTTATGCCGGCTATCAGCGAAAAGCGGACATTACCTACAGCATTCTGTATGAGTCATAGGGAGCAGCGCAGATCGGTCTTTCCAGGAGTGATAGACCACCAGCCACGCTGAAATGCCGCGACATTTTGCGCAATAGTATCCTCTTTCTGCACTGAGGAAGGAGTAGATATCTGATCAGAGAGAGGTGTCATTTATTTGAGAAAATTCACTAACTTGGCCGTTCCGGGTAGCGATATCCTGTCCGTCTAACCATTCGATTCCCTTTTCTGTCATCTTTACGCTGTAATATCTACCAGGAGTGAGAGGCTCAGACTCAAACTTTACTAAACCGGCGCGTTCCAGTGGAATCACACTCAGGGCTGTACGATCCTGTCTTTGCCCTGAGACAGGGTGATACCTGACCTGACAAGCATGGCTTCTGTCCCCTCTCAACAAAAATCGACTGCCATCGCGCATGGCACGAAGAATGGATAAAGAAGCTTCCGAGTAAGGCATAGCTCTCTCTGAAATAAAAAAAATAGTGATACTTTTGACAGACTCATATTAAACGAGTCTGATAATGACGCTGTCTTTTTTTTAGCACAAAGCAGACACCTTTGCAGGTCCAAATCTGCATTGAACGCTAAGCTGACCTGCTCATGCCCATACTCAGGGAGCCTTTCCCTGTCCGGCAGCAGCTGGCCACGTTGATTAACATGATGCTATAGTCTGATGAAAATCACAGAAGGCATCCATGCAATTTTTAATTTTGAGGCTTAATGCATCCCCCTTCTATCATCTCTTTGGGCAGAGATTAAAATAGCGTAAAATAATGCCGCATTAACTGGACCGGTTAATTTACCCTGCAAAATGCCCAAACATCACACCAGTTATTCCTGATAAACCCATCGCCAGGCTACTCCAGAAACTGATGCGAATGATACTGCGCATCACCGGTGCGCCGCCCACGATCGCAGCTAAAGCCCCCAGAAATACAAGCGCCAGGAGAGCTGCTAAGACAATAACGGCTATACCTGAATACGTCATTGCCACAATCAAAGGAATCAGCGCACCCGCGGTAAAACTGCCTGCGGAGAACAGCGCAGCCTGAAGTGGCCGTGCACTGAGGGTATCGGATATGCCGAGCTCATCACGGATGTGTGCATCAAGGGCGTCATGTTTCATCAACGCGCTGGCAACCTCCAACGCTAACTCCTTACTGAGTCCACGATGCACGTAAATGGCAGCCAGCTCGTGTTTTTCAGCCTGGTAATCACCCTCCAGCTCGGCCTGTTCCTCTGCAATAGCGACGCGCTCCGTGTCTACCTGTGAAGAAACCGAGACATACTCACCGGTTGCCATGGACATCGATCCTGCGACCAGCCCGGCTACACCAGCCAGAAAAATGCTCTGCGGCGAGCTGCCTGCAGCAACTACACCGGTCAGCAGGCTGGCGGTAGAAACAATGCCATCATTGGCACCCATTACCGCTGCACGCAGCCTGCCTGAACGTGAAATTTTGTGCGATTCTCCAGACACCATAGTATTACTCCGGTCATTACCCTATCCAGGGGATGCGCAGGATCAGGTTTTTTCAGTCCCGGATGCCGGGGTCTTTCTTACCAGGAGCATATGTAATAACCCCATCAGGCCGTGCGCGTAAAAATAAATCTCGATGAACGTTGTCAGAAATTTGTGCAGACGGAGATAATATTCTGCTGCATCGGATGCATTTTTCAACAGTGTCTCTGCAAGAAACCAGACTCCTCCTGATGAAGCAACGAGAAGCAGTGCAAGAACGCCAAGTCCCTGTACGGCGGCAGCAATACCTCCCTGCGCAGCCTCGGGCAGTTTGCGCTGACTGATCAGTTTAATATCGCGTCTGATGCCATTGAAATCCAACATCATCCACGCGTAATACCAGCGGAATCCTCTTTGTGACAGCATCCATGCCAGTAGCGTCAGGCCAAGGAAAATCAGCAGAAAACCAGAAACTACGTGGAGCCAGGTTATCACGCCCTCAACACTGCTATCGGTAAGCAGCTCAGCCTCAATAAAATTGGAATTTATAATCTGAGATAAAATAAGCACCGCCACAGCAATATGTAGCACGCGAAAAAAGGGGGCGTAGCTATAGGGAATTGCATTTATCAATTTCAGTTTCATGTTCACCTCAGCGTAAAGAACATTTCAAGAAATACTACTGCAATGTTAATTTATCCTTAAGTGCGCAAATGAAATGGTTACAATAATGTTTGGGCAACACCCTTATTACGTAAAACCTTCGCATCCTGTTGAGACAACACATTTACAGGCAATTATCGACAACCCGGGACGATTCTTCATTACAGAACGGTCGCTTATAGCCGCCAGATCGTTTCAGACGGAGTTTATAAATATTTCATTACTGCTGTGATATGACTCGTATAATTCTTGATATTTATTTTCATTTGATGAGGTGAGTAGTGATCTCGTGTCAGCCAAACCAGTGTTTAGGTCCGTCACTCACGACGAAACATTGAGAAAAGCTAACATTCGCATATGATTAGTCAGGCTCACACTCTGCGAGAAGCCCATCACATTTGCAGCATTATGATATTGACATTAGTTATCATTAATAATTACTACCAATTTTTGGCTTGCAAGCATCTGATTATCACCTCTCCACTCAGAGCCAGTCAGGCCACCACCAGCTAAACCACTGAAAAAAAAATAAAATTACCCACTAAAAACACATCTACCCTCCGTTAAAATAAATTTTTCATTTGACATTATGTGCTGAAAAACTAGATTAACATTAATTAAACTTAACGTTACATGTCGGGCAAGTCTATGCGCATTCTGATATTTGACAAAAATCAGGCTTCATCCGGTTATGCTCCTCTTTTGATGTCCCAACCGGGCGTTGTGACAGAGACATTTTCAGATATTGATAATGCACTTCGTTCTCTCAATAAGTTTCACCCTGATGTTTTTATCATCAGCACTCCTCTGCTGTGCGAAAAACACTGCGCGCTTATTCGTCGATATCGTATGAGGGGGTACATCACCCCCGTCATCGTAACGGCTACTGGCAGCACGATGGCAATAAGGATTGCCGCTTATGACGCTGGAGCGGATGACGTTGTATCAGGTGACATTCAGCCGGAAGAGTTTGTAGCACGTGTCAGCGCAATTGAGCGACGGGGACGTGGCCTCTCGTCAAACTGCATAAAACTGCCACCTTATGAACTGGACTTGTTTGGCAAACAGATTTTAAGGGATGGGATGCAAGTACAGCTGACTAACTGTGAATATCTTATCGCAGCGTTGCTGATCAAGCAGAATGGAAAAGTCGTCACCCGAGACCAGTTAATGGGTCAGTTATACTCAGACGCTGATTTAAAAAACCAGGACGTTATTAATGTTCTTATATGCCGGCTTAAGAAGAAATTGTGTCAGGACTCCGGGTTTAAGATAAAAAGCATTCGTGGGTTAGGATATGTCTTCCAACACCATGAATTTATGTCGTCGTGAATGGTAATGCTCTACATGCGAAAAATGTAAATAAACCTCAATTAAGTCGTTCGATGTCAGCAAGGGCAATCGTGCGCGAAAGGCCGGCGTTTTGTTCATTAACTTCACCCAAACGTGCCAGCGATAAACCCCCAACTAAGGATTTTTCACAAAGCAGATCCCCATGAAGGTCGGTAACTGCTTTGAACGCCGGGCGGACGTACTCATGCTCATTTTGCAGCAGTCATTTACCTGTCCGAAAACAGCGAGCAACGCTTAACAAGATGACGCTATCGTCTGCTGACTATCACAGGAGGCAAACATGCAATTCAGAATTTCAGGGCTTGATGCAACCCCCTTCCTTCATCTCTTTGGGCAGGATGAACATTACTTAAAAAAACACGGTGCGCTAAGAAGAGACGTCGACAGTTTTCCCGGCTATCCCGACAGAATTTCATTAAGTGATATTCCTGTCGGTGAGACAGCGATATTGATTAATCATACCTATCAGCCTGCTGATACCCCCTATCACGGCACACATGCAATTTATCTCCGGGAAGGCTGTACTCATCAGGGGGTATATATCAATGAAATTCCAGAATCACTCGCTGTCAGGCTCATTTCACTAAGGGCCTTTGATGAAAACCATTTTATGCTGGAGGCGGATATCTGTGACGGTGCGGCGGCGAAAAGTCGGCTGAATCATTTCTTTGACGATCCCACAGTCAGCTACGTCCATATTCATTATGCTAAGCAGGGATGTTACGCCTGCCTTGCCGAGCGTGTTCAGTGATTGCCCGCTCCAGGTTGAGCATCACATCATGCTGTTTGCAACGTCCGGAATTACTGGGGCACACCAGGTGCGATGGTTTCGTCTCGCTGCAGGGAAAAGTTTAGGAGGGCGAAGGCATATACCTCCGTTGACGGCCTGAGTGCCCCAGTGCTTGCCCGCTTTTTACCTTAATGTAGCCAGAGCGTTCTCCGTTTTCCTGTTCGTAAAGAGCGGCTCAGTTGGACTGGTATCAATTTCGTTCGCCGTTAAACCACAGCGTCGTGAACGCCCGTTGTCAAAAGCGGGCTCGGACATGCCCCCTCCTGAATGACGATTAAGTGCACGTTAAGGTCTACATGGCATGCCGCCGGTTGTTCCGCCCCGACACTTCCTCACTTGCTCCTCACTTTTTCGGTTCCTCACCTCTCCTCACCTGATTTTCTCAAAATCGCTCCCAGCCCAGTCATATCAGGGGTTTCAGGAACTCTCCTCACTTCCGCTGTGTATATGTGAGGAAAGTGAGGAAAATTCTCCCTCTTCCTCACGGCTCCTCACCTTTCCTCACTTCACTCCTCACATTGCCGTCTGGTCATCAGCGTCATCACTCCGCCCCAACCGTAAGCAGTGCTTCATTTTCAGGCTTGGCTACCCAGCGACTGAAGTTTTTAACGTCAAGCCCAGGCGCTTTCTTATTATCCCGGATGGCTGTATGCGTGCAGATCTCGTTGTTCATGGTCCGACTGCGGATCAGGTTCGAACGTGCAATGTGATTATCGGTAAGTTTTGCGCTGTCACTGAGTTCAGGTGCCAGCTCTGAAACCTCGCGTGAAACATTCCACACGGCCAGCGAGTGGATTTCCTCTCCCTCTTCATCCGTGAACAGCCTGACCGGCTGCAGGTCGTACGCCCGGCGCTTCGGCTCTTCAGCGTCTTTCATCTTGGTGCAGGTCAGTATCAGGCGATGTTCTCATCCTCGCGCTTCACCTGAAACTCAGCGTCCAGCGCCGCGCGAAACGCGCTTGAGCCCCGCGCCCCTGTAGCCTCGTCTTTACCTGAGCGGTAAGCCACCAGCTTTGCTACAAGGCTGGCACCTTTTGGAGCAGTATTATCTGCTGTCCGCTATGCGCGGGAAACGGACATTATCGTGGTTTTTTCAGCACAAAATGATTGCTTTCAGAAAATGGTTTCCCTCTTTTACTTGACGAGATCCCCCTATGATTGTCCTACCGTTTAACTCATTTCTTGCCTCTTTTATCTACGACTTTAATGGCTAATATCACAATGTCTGAGCAGACGTACGAATTTAAATTCAGTCGTAGCGGTTCTGTGACAGACCATGATGATTAACAAATACTTACTTAAACATCTCAATAAGAGGATATAAGGATGAAGCGTCCAAACTGGTTTCAAGTTTCCGCTGAAGGTGGCAAGGCTATAGGAGCGCTCCATAATTACGCCATTACCGGGACAAGTTTGCCAGATGATCTGATTCATTTAATTTTTTTAAGAGTTTCACAGATCAATGGTTGTGCACACTGTATAGATATACATGCTCGCGATCTTATTAAGAGTGGCATGTCCGTCGAGAAGATTGTATTGGTGCCTGTCTGGAGAGAATCTACCTATTTATTCTCGGATATAGAGCAAGCTGCGCTCTCATGGGCGGAAGAAGTTACCCGTGTAAGTGAAACGCATGCTTCTGATGAAGCATATTCCGCAGCGCTTTCTGTATTCGGTGAAAAAGATTTGGTTGAACTTACCATTGTTATTGCCACTATGAATGCCATTAATCGTATGGGGATTAGTTTTCGAATGAAGCCGCTAGCTAAAGCCTGACAGATGTAAGCTACTCCTAAAATAGACTCTGGAGCCGTATTAAAGTCCGCTTTTGGCACAAAGCGGACGGGATCAGATAAACGTCCGCTCTGAGCGAAAAACGGGCATTACTTTAATGTAAATAATGGCATTTTTGATAGATGTTTACCGCTGTACGGTTTTCAAAACGAGATGTATATGCCGGCGGCTGTAAATCGCATTGTGCTCAAGCCACTGTTGCCGGAATTTTATCCAATCAAGTAGAGGAGAAGCCGGCGTATTTCGCCTGGTGTTGGCCGCCTGGTCCCTGTTATACCTTGAGATGGTATCGTCAGCCGCCGGCAAAATCACAATATGTACTGTTCCAGGGGGTAACGCCAGGGTCAGTTGACGGATTAGGTGGAACAGGCGTTCTATGGAATCGCTGAAGAATGACGTAAAAAAGCCGCCTCATGGCGGCTCGTATGGTTTTACCAACCCTTTTCTGGACTCTTTGTAAATTGGCCCGCGTGTACATCGGCATCAATCGCGTTGCGACAGTCTTCGGTGCCGCGCGGATTGGGTTCTTTACGGCATTCTTCATATTTAGATTTGCGCTCTTTGTTGTGAGCCTTGTACCATTCCTCGCTCTTTGCGCCCTCGTCGCAGCCGGTGAGCAGAATGGAAGTCAGCAGTCCCAGTGAAATCAGTCCAGTTTTCATCGTATCTTCCTTTTAATTAATGAATTGCGACAGCAATTACAGTCACCTGACGTGTCCAGTTTCACGTTTCGGCGGAATTGAAGCTTTCTGTCCAACCGGCGAGGAATGGAGACGCCAGATCATAATGGAAATCGCCGTAATGAACAGGGTAATGATGGCAGATAAAAGCAGCGTGCCGGATGTGCCGTATCGCTCCAGCAATATGGCGTAAGCTGAGGGAGCGACCGCCGCGAGGAAAAAAGCTGGTGACAGCAGCACGCCTGTTCTTCGGGCATAGTGCTTCGGATCAAACAGCACAAGAGGCAGTAAAGCTTTAACTACCGTACTCATTCCGTTCACAGCTCCATAACCCAGAATAAAAATGGCTGCAGCCACAGGGGTGACATTACCTGCAAGGCCGACCAGAAAACAGACTGGCAGCAGAACGCCGGTAACCAGACTCAGGCGGAGCGCAGATGTATTTGCGCCATAAACCACGTCCAGCAGTCGGACACTCACCTGCCCCCCACCCCACAGCATGCCCGTCACGGCAGGCATGCCATAAGCGGCCAGTATCTGCGGAAAATGAGTGGATACGCCGGTAGAAACAAAGCTTATTAGCGCTATTAGCGTGGCATACCACAGGCCGCTGATGAATGCTTTTCGGTCTTCTGCTTTTCCGATCGCTGGAAAAGTGGGCTGCCCGGCAACGGGTGGTTGACTCCGGTTGCCTGCCGGAATGGCGGACAGAAAAAGCAGGCTGACAATGCCCGCACAGCCGTAAACGATAACCGCATACCGCCAGCCGGTAATGTGCAGTAGCGCAGCCCCAGCAGGCCAGAACACGGCTGAAGCGAGGCCACCCAGCAGTGTGACCAGAGAGACTGCCCGGCGGGCCCCTGCGCCTGCGGTTTCTACAAGCAGAGCAAATGCGGCATCATACAGAGCAAGTCGCATGCCGGCTCCCATCAGGAGCCAGACGGCAATCCACGATGCTGTTGAGCGGGTAAAAGCCATCAGAAAACAGCTGAGAATAATTGCGAGGGTTCCTGCCATCATCAGCGTTCGTCCGCCTGTACGGGCCATTAGGGGGCCGATAAGAGGCGAAATAAACCCCATAACCAGCATGGCAATAGTCAGCCCGGAGAATGTCAGAACTGACGACCAGCCTGTGTCCGCCATGATGGCGGTGCCGAAGACGCCTGGCATATAGAATGTGATACCCCAGTTGATAAGCTGCGTCATGCCAATGCAAAAGAGGGTACGGCCAGTCAGATGCCTGTCAGTCAAACTGTGCTCTCCGGAGAGGCGGCGTCACCCTGTCCCAACGTTCGCTGCAGGATGACCGTATCAAGCCAGCGTCCGTGCTTGAAGCCCACGGATCTGAGTGTTCCTGTAATACTGAAGCCTGCCGCGCGATGCAGGGCGAGAGAGGCGCTATTTTCGCTGTTTCCAACGACGGCTACGAGCTGGCGAAAGTTAGACGCTTCTGCCCATGCAACCGCGCTTAATAACAACTTTTTCCCGATCCCCTGACCCTGAAGGTTTGGAGCAATATATACAGAATCTTCCAGGGTGAACCTGTAGGCACACCGCTCCCGATAGCGTGACAGGTAGCAGTACCCGAGGACATTGCCGTCCCCGACCGCAACAAACCAGGGCAGTCCTGCTGCACGCACCTTTTTCAGACGGGCTGTCATTTCAGCCGGGTTCGGCGGTTCGGTTTCAAAACTGGCGGTGCCGTTCAATACGTGATAAGCATAAATCTGCTGGATGGCGTGTATATGTCGTTCATCTGCGAGGGTTATTTCCATCAGTACGGCTCCTTATTCGGTCAGAAGCAGAGGCTAACCCGAATACATCATTTCATACAGGCAGCAGGACTTATCAGCGGCATAAGGAAAATTTTGGGATGGCAAACCTGAATCTCGATCATCTGGCTACTTTCAGACTGGTCATCAGCCGGGGAAGTTTCTCCGGCGCGGCTGATGCACTTGGTCTGTCGCAGCCGGCAGTGAGCCTGCAGATAAGACAACTTGAGCAGGCGCTTCACGTCCGCCTTATCGAGCGAACCAGCCGGGGAGTAAGACCCACGCCTGCCGGGCTGACCCTCGCTGAGCACAGCCTGAAAATTGATGCCGTGGTAAGTACAGCAGTTGAATCTGTGTGCCTGCATTCCGATGAAATAACCGGCACTGTTACTGTCGGCACAGGCGCAACGGCCTGCATTCATCTGCTGCCTCCCTTACTTCAGCAATTGCGACAGGCCCATCCCCTGCTGAAGGTGGACGTACGCACAGGTAACACTTCCGATATTGTGCGGGGCGTGGAGGAAAACCGTATTGACATTGGGCTGGTGACTCTGCCAGCCGCAGGTAAAAACCTCAGCATAATCCCGCTGGGTACGGATGAGTTTGTTGTTATTATGGAAAAGGATGCCTCAAAGCAGAGCGTAAAAATATGGACTCCGGGCGCCTTGTTGCCGCTGCCGCTGATTATCTTTGAACCGGGAAGCGGGACACGCGCCCTGATTGATCAATGGTTCAGGGAGACAGGACATATGGCCTGCCCGATCATGGAGCTGGGCAGTATTGAGGCTATTAAAAGAATGGTCCGTGCAGGTCTTGGCTACAGCATTGTTCCCCGAATGTCCGTAGCATGTATCGGGGAAAGAGCGGGGCTCGATCTATACCCCGTGACGCCCCCTCTTCACCGTACGCTAGGGGCAGTTATGCGGGAGGATCGGATTGTAAGCAGAGCAATCAATGAAGTGCTGAAAAGCCTTCACAGCAGTTTTGCAAAAAATTAAAACAGATAAATTTTATTCGAAATCTAAACCAGACGGGTCCTATCTACTCTGACCGGGAAAGTCTAACAACAGCGTTTACCAGTTACTAATGTCCGCCTCTGGCACAAAGCGGACTGATACACTGTCCGCTATGAGCGAAAAGCGGACATAAGCTTAATGTCAGAATGATATTTTCTAACTCGCGATTTTGAACGCTGTAAAAGCAAGAAGAAAAACTCCACTGGCGATGAATCAAATTCGGGGAAAATCCCGAGGGAATATAACGTTAACGCGACGCTATGAATGCAGACAGTGACCGAAGAGGATTGCTGCATGATTGACTCGGATAAGGCGACAGGTTTTTAAAAAAACCTGCCGTTTAAAAATTTACTGCGATCACTGCCAGCTATACTGCATGTGGCGTTTTTTCTCTAATATTGATTATAAATGATTAACTGTTCTTTATAACGGCATATTTTCCTGCCCCCAGAAATATGACAGCAATGGTTGAGAAAAAGTAAAACAGGAGACCTTCAATCATCAATCCGCCCTGAGCGTCAAGATGCAGGGTCTCAGGGGCATCCCCCAGGTACCACGCAAAAACCATGTTAATCATTATGAAAAGTGCAGCCGCCCTCGTCAGAATCCCAGCCAGGAGCAGCACTGGGGCAACCAGTTCGCCGGCATAAACACCGTAGCCTAAGAATGCAGGCAGGCCGGATGCCGCCAGCATCTCACGGACCTCATCAATACCGTAAATCAGTTTGTGGGCACCATGAAAAATTAAAATTCCACCCAGCATTATTCTTAACAGCAGCTTACCGGTATCGGGTTGATCAAACTTTTTATATACAGAACACAGAAGATGCATTTTTGACTTCATTCACTAAAAGATTTTGTAGTTTCAGCTGACTGTCCATACATGAGCAGTCAGTTCCAGTCTGCCTCAGCGGCTGTAAGAGTGCAGACATACGCATGACGCAGCTTCGCATTCGCCGGGCTTACGTAAGATCGTGCAGCGCTCTGCCGAGGGGAGAACGTATCGAAAACTCACTGAATCTAACCTCAAGCCCCTCTCTTTCAGGCGTGCAGGCCATCACTCCCACAAACCGCCTTTCTGTCCCCGGCCAGTGACAGAGCCTGAGCAAAGGCCAGGTCAGCCCGTCGGCAGAATACTGTATTCTCAGCGACTGGTTGTGCAGCGTGGCCCGCATCCAGAAAATTTCTGGAGTACCCGGAAATATTCCCTTTGACCAGTCTGACAATGTTCTTGTCACCACGCAGCCCATGGCGGGCTGACTGTCATTAAACTCTATGCCGGCTTTAACCCAATTCTGATCGTCATCTTTCAGAAATATTCCAGCCTGATCGTACAGATGCCTGAAGTCAGCCTGCACTTTCACCTGCAACGTAAAGTCACCGTCAATGCTGTACCCAAAAGCATGCCCGGTATGACGGCGAAACCCATAGTATGTCTGCTCCCAGAAGTCAGTATGAGGTTCAGTGGTCAGTTGCAGTCGTCCTTCCGCTAGGCAGCTGATGCGCGGCTGATTTATCCAGGCAGCGCCTGCTGATTTGATCGATTCAATCATATTCAGGGTCTGTCTCCATTGATGCTTCCTGTACCCGGTTGTCACTGCTGCAGGATTATGCAGTATCCGGAAAATTCGTTTTAAACCTGCCGGGTCATGCCTCACCGGCTGCAGGCTTTATCGGTCTGCCACACTCACGGCTGACAGGAATGTTGTAGAACCCGGTCACCAATGTCTCCTCAGAAAAGCGGTACCAATCTGATGAGGCAATGAACAGGTCATGTGCATCCCGCCGGGCGAAGGCGGTGCCTGGAAGAAAAGCACTATAAACGTCGATCTGCATTTTCAGAAGCTGCAGGGCATTTCCTCTGAAAGGAAAGCACAGAAATATTTCGCTCTCTGAACTTCCCGGTTTCCGTTCTGTATGGTTACGTTCCGCTGGCAGGTCGCCTGAAAATATGAGGTTCACGGTGAGATTATCCGGAGATTCAGCCGGCGTAAACCGTTCTGCAACGCTCCTTATCGGTCTCCCGCGCAGCGCATCCGAGGCCTTTTGAAACGCTTTCCTGCGCTGCAAAAAATGAAAGTTCACGCACCTGATTTTGTCTACCGGACAGCAGTAACTTAAAATAACCTTTTCCCGGGAAACGAAAGATAGTTGCCTGAATTCTGGAACCCCGATGTGGCCTTTTTTATGTACAAGGTTTTGCTGCAGATGATTGAAGGGCCAGCCTTCTGAACGCCGGTACTTATCAGGTGGAATACTGAAGTGTGAGGTGAACGTACGCGTGTAAGCCTGCTGATTGCTGAAGGTGAACCTTTCTGCGATTTCGATGACAGGAAGACCTGTCATCTTCAGCAGCCCGGCTGATTCAGTAAGCCGGCGCCTCCTGATATAAGTAGCCAGAGGCATCCCGGTTTCCTGCCTGAAAATGCGCTGTAAATGCCATTTGCTGTAGCCAGCCCTGCTGGCGACGTCATCCAGCGCCAATTTCTTGTCAAGGTTGTCTTCAATCCAGCTGATAAGTTCGGTCACAAAACTGTTCATAATGCAACAATCGCCTTACCGGTTAAGTCTCTCATCCTGGAAGTATTTTGCGCCGATCAGAGAGCTGGACAAAGCAGATGGCGCCTTCAGGAACTGCGCCCTGAAGAGCGCCCAGAGATTCAGTCAGTAACCCATCATGCCGAGATACATCGGAGGGTGAGAAGTCAGCCCGGCGTGAACGCTTTCAGTCACTTTGTCCGCCAGAAGCTCCGACTCTCCTGCTTCCAGCGCAGCCAGGGTCATACGTGCAATCTCATCGGGAGAGGCTTTTTCACCAGGGACGCCACGTGCCATATCCGTATCAATAAAGGCAACGTGGAGTGAAAGAACGTGGGTTCCCTGAGCTTTCAATTCCTGTCGCATCGCATTGCTTAGTGCCCATGCAGCAGCCTTAGAAGCACTGTAAGCCCCGGTCGTTCCCGGCAACGTTGCCCAGCTTAGCGCTGAGATAACGTTAATTATTGCGCTGTTATTATGACTGGCCAGAATCGGCGCGAATGCCTGTGCCATGCGTAATGGTCCGACCGCATTGGTTTCAAACTGGTTGTGAAGCAACGCCAGTGAATCTGGGGAAAAAACGGACCCCGATCCCCCTATCCCGGCATTGTTAATCAGCAGGTTTACGTCACCTAGCTCCTGCGCCAGCGCGCTGATTTGTTCCGGGCGTGTGACATCCAGGCTGACCGGCACAACACCGGGTTCGGTAATGCTTTTGCAATCACGCGCGGCAGCGTAGACCTTACTCGCGCCGGCCGCGAGTAAAGCGCGCACAAATGCAGCCCCCAGTCCTCTGTTTGAGCCGGTCACCAGAGCAACGGAATTTTGGATTTTCAATGCTGATTCCTCATGAGATAGACTTTAAATCAAAATTTTGACGTTACGTGAAGCATGGTGAAATGCTCGTAATGTCCTACACCATTTTTGACAATGGGATCCTGCGAGGTGAAATCAGCAATCTCTTCCTGATCCGCAATTCTGTAAATTGACACTCCATATCCCCCGTTGTCGTCAATGACCGGTCCGTGCGCGATGATGACGCCCTCATCGAGAAGGTTATTCTGGAAGGCGCCATGCTGCCCCATCCACCTTTTTTCGTCGTCCGACATCGTTGCCAGAAAGTCCGGGCGCGGTGGGATCCATTTACACAGGTATGTTTTCATTTCATCTCCAGAACGGGTCTAAAAAGTGATAATCGCTCGCTTTTTTAATTCTCAGGGCAGGTGTGCGATAGCAAGATGCTGAGCCGCTTTTGCAGATAGATTGTGCACCACATCAGCCGGACGCATCATGACCATGAAATCGGTAATTTTCCCGCTCTGATCGAACTCAATCAGGTCAACACCAGATAGGTGCTCCTCGTCTACTTGCGCACTGAACTCCAGGACAAAGCCGGAGTTGCTGCTGAAGTGACGCAGGTAAGTGAAGTCCTGCATGACGCTGAAAACGGCTTCGAGTATCGCGACCATGGGCTGACTGCCACGGTAGATGTCAGCAGAGGCCGGATTACGGAATACGACATTCTCTGCCAGCAGTCCTGGGAGGCTTTTCCAGTCGCGGTGTTCAGCAATGCGGTGCCATTCTTTGAGCCCCGCCAGAGCGGCTTCATGTGGCTTGCCGGTTATAGTGCCTTCATCGGGGCTGATATCAGGTCGGGCCATGGTGTGCTCCTCTGTGAGAAAAAATAGGGCATTTATTCAGTCAAAATGAGACCGGGTTGTTTTCACTTTGCAGTCTTTACGCTTTTTAGAATTGAACCTTCAAACATTTTTGGCGCATAGCTCTGCAGGAAGAGGATCATCCCGGTCATTTTGCCCACCGGATTACTGAACTTTGGCTCCTTCGTCTGGATAAGGCGCATAATGGTCGACACCACCGCATCGGGCGATTCTGCTTCGTCGATGCCTTTCTGCGTCGCGGCCCGGACCCGGGTGCGATACGCGTCATAATCGGGGATATGATGACCATCCGGTGACACGGCATTCTCACCAAGGTTTGTTTTGAACCAAACAGGTTCAACCATGTTGACCTTGATATTGAACTGGTCAAGTTCAAAACGCAGGGACTTGAAGTAGCCCTCAACCGCGTGTTTTGAAGCCGTGTAATAGGAAAGGTTTGGGGGCCCGATCAGGCCAACAATCGAACTGACGGTGATAATCTGTCCGCGTTTCTGCCGGCGGAAGTGTGGCAGCAGGGCGTTAGTTACCCGAACGGTACCCCAGAAATTCGTTTCAAACTGTCTGCGCCCCACCTCGACCGGGGTCTCTTCGGCAATGCCGGTTACCATAAAGCCTGCGTTATTGATGAGCACATCCAGTTGCTTCGTGTATGCAAAAAGTTCGCGGGTGAACGATTCAACAGAGTTCTCATCATCAAGGTCGAGACGCAGAAGTTTAAAGGGCACCTTTTCCAGATACTTTTCCGGACTGCGGCTGGTGCCAATGACGGTGAACCCCTCCCGGTGAAGTTTGTTCGCCAGCATCAGGCCAAAACCTGATGAGGCACCTGTAATCAGAATCGTTTTTTTCATTGTGTTTACCCTGGTGTTTTTGTCTGGTGTCTGAGAACCATTCTGCACCGGGCAACTCGATGGCACACTAGCGAAACACGCCATGTTGAAAGCGAAATGCGCCAATATAGATAAAGTTAAACTGGCGCATTTCGCTATTGAGGTGGCATGATCGGCCCCCTAGACTGTGTGCATGAACAGAGAGAATACAGATTTGCCTAAACAACGAAATATTAATGTGCAGGACTATTCCATCTGGCCGGGCTGGCGCCTCCTTATGCAGGATGCGGGAGTGCAGGCCTCTCCCGTACTGCGCCGCGCACAGCTGCCAGGCGATCTCTTTGCACGCCAAAACGTTCGTCTGAATCCTGAGGATTTCTTTAAGCTGTGGAAAGCCATTGAGGCCGAGGGCCTTTCCCGGTATCCGGACGTGCCTGTCGCACTGCAGATTGCAAAGGTAATGTCATCCGACTGGTTTGATCCGGAGCTGTTTGCCGCGCTGTGCAGCGCGAACATGATCGGTGCCCTGGAAAGGATGGCTAAGTACGTGCGTCTGATAGCCCCCATGATCATCAGGGCAGAACAGCATGCTACCCAGACTTCAGTCACTCTGGACTTCATCGATAAAACCCGACGACCACCGGAAGTTTTCCTGATTTTTAAACTGGTCTTTTTTACCCAGCTGATACGTCTGGCGACGCGCACGCACGTGATGCCTGTCAGCGTTAGCCTGCCGTGGACGTCGGATAAAATAAATATCGATGATCCGGCCTACGGGCAATTTTTTGGTACGCCGGTTACAGCCAGTGAAATAACGACAATTGTTTTCCTGAATGAAGACATGCAGCGCCCCTTCCTGACAGAAAATCATAAGATGTGGCAGTTTTTTGAGCCCTCCCTGCGCCAGAGGCTGGCTGATCTGGACAAGATGGCCAGCACGTCAGAAAGAGTGCACTCCATTTTGCTGGAAATGCTACCCGCAGGGGAGGCGTCCATGCACTCCGTTAGCCAGAAACTGGCGGTCAGCACGCGCACACTGCAACGCAGGCTGCAGGATGAAGGAACGTCTTTTCAGCAGGTTCTTGATAGCGTCCGGGAATCTCTGGCCGTTCACTATCTCCGGAATACCAACATGTCAGGTGCGGAAATATCATTCCTGCTGGGGTTTGAGGATGCCAACTCCTTTTCCCGCGCATTCCTGATGTGGACGGGGAAAACACCGCAGTCAGTGCGTGAGACTCCAGAGCAGTCAGCCTGAAATAGAAACTGAAAACATGATGCGTATTGTGCACAACGGACGGAAGATAGCCATGTATCTGCCCGATGTTGTCACCAGGAAGAGCCGCGGATTTAAATTATTTTTGCCTGCAGGGCAGGCATTCAGAGTTTTCTCCTCAATCGGGCTTGAACTGCCTAAAAGTGGCTGTTCTGGTGCCACTTTATAATCAGAGCTGTGGTGAAGTTGCGGAGCGAGTGAAGAAGCCTGGAATAATAGTGTGGCTCACTCAGCCAGAAACCTGAAGCATCCCATCTTCAAGGCGAAGACAGGTTTTTTAGAAAGGAAGGCGGTCATCAACGGTGAATACCAATTCTGTTCATTTTACTGATGTGAACACAGATAATGAGCAGTCACCGTGCCTGTTTTTGCATTAATTTTATCTTATCCTGGCGCTATGCCCGAAATCATTGCTTATGAGTGATGAATATCTGAAGATTGGATATCAGTTAAAATTACGCTCAATGTTTAACGGGAGAGAGAATCGAACGATTTAAGCTCGCTAAGCCCTGAAATGTAATATTGACAGCAACCTGATTACACTACTGTCGGTCGAATACAGATTTTAGCTATAGTGTCTTTCATCTGCATCCGTTATTGCTCTTATGATTCTGGCGGGGTTTCCGGCGACAAGCACACCGTCAGGCACATCTTTAAGCACCACTGCACCCGCACCAATTACGCTACCCTTTCCTATTCTGACACCTGGCAGGATATTGACCCCGGCACCGATCCATACATCATCCCCGATCGTTACAGGAAGAGCATATTCAAGCCCCTGATTTCTGCGTCTGGAATCAAGAGTATGACCGGCTGTGTAGATTCCCACGTTCGGAGCAATAAACACGTTGTTACCAATTTAAACTTTCGCCCCGTCAAGAATTGTAAAATTCACATTAGCGTAGAAATTGTCACCGATTTCGATGTTATACCCATAGTCACAGTAGAAAGGCCCTTCAATGACAAAGTTTTCCCCGAGCTTCCCAAGCAGACTGATTAGGATCTCCTCTCTTTTTTCCTTTTCCGTAAATGCCGTATGGTTGAAAGTATAAATTTTCAGCTTGGCATCATCTCGTTGCTTAAGTAAATCAACATCATAGTTTGCATCGTACAGCAATCCTGCTGCTGCTTTTTCAGCTTCATTCATTTAAATCTTCTCTTTGGATACCCGATCAAAAGGTAAAAATTAACGCGTTTTCAATTGTTGTCATACTTTGTTTCTGACGCCATATACGCTGCATGCATAGTGCCACAACTTGATATCCCGTAAACGTTCTCTCTGTAAACTAACATACCGCAATTAAACTAACGTCCGCTTTTGGCACAAAGCGGACATGTGCAATAAACAATGTTCGCTTAGTGAGGAATTGAATGCTTTGTGTTTATAATTCAGAAATTGTGAATAAACACTGAAGATAAGTGCGTTTTCCTGAATGATAAATAGCATCATTGGGTTTTAACGATAGCCAGAACGAAACCATCCCATCCCTTTTCACCCACAGTCTGAACTGCCGTCGCTTCAAGGCGCTCATCCTCAGAAAGCATTTCGACAAATTTTCGCAGGCCTATAACGTTCGGATCTTCACTACCAGATTCGATGACATTGCCACCGCGCACGGTGTTATCTCCTACGATAACAGTGCCTGGTTTCGACAATCTGATAGCCCATTCAAGGTAGTGGGGGTTATTCACTTTATCGGCATCGATAAAAATCAGGTCAAAAGGCGCATCAAGCGTGGGTAAGACCTCAAGCGCAACTCCCCTGTGCAACGTGACGCGCTCAGCCAGCCCCGCTTTATTGATGTTCTGGCTGGCCACTTCTGCATGATGCTCGTTGAATTCAATTGTCGTTATGCTTCCATGGGGTGGAAGAGCTTTGGCCATCCATATGGTGCTATACCCCCCAAGCGTGCCTATTTCAAGAACACGAACGGCACGTGACATTTGCATGAAAATAGCCAGCATTTTTCCCTGCAAAGAGGATACGTCATGTGTCGGCAAACCTTGAGCTGAGTTATTAGCGAGAGCGTATTTTAAATCTGAATCTTCAGGGGCTAGCTTTTCAGAAAACCATGCATCTACCTGGGCCCATTTATCGGAATCTTGTGAAGGGTAATCCGGAATACGCATATGAATTTACTCTCCTTAAAAAACTTCAGTAATGAGCCAGCCCGCCATCTACAGCATACTGGCTGCCGGTAACATAGGATGCGTCATCGGACAGCAGGAAAAGTGCAACTGCAGCGGCCTCTTCTGCTGTTCCGGTTCGGCCTAAAGGAACCTGGCTTACCACAAAATCTTCAAACTGCTGACGTGACTCTTCTGGCATAAAGTGCCTGAAGTTGGTTTCAATCGGACCCGGCACTAATGTGTTAGCGCGGATACCGCGTTCAGCCAGCGCTGATGCCCAGCTTTTGACCATAGCGATAATGGCACCTTTCGTCGCTGCATACAGACTTGTCATCGCCGCACCTTCATAGACAGAGGAGGAAGAAGTTACCAAAATGGACGCGCCTGAATTGAGCGATTCGGACAGGGCTGCCAGCTGTAGCATTGGGCCTCGCACATTAACGTTCATCATACGATTGAAAGAATCTGCCGTTACAGATTCCGGGGAGCCTACTTCAGCATAACCGCCATTTAGCCATAATCCATCAAGTGAACCCCAGTCGTTAATAGCCTCACCAAGCCCATGTATATCAGCTTCGCTTGCAGCATCGCTTTTCAGAATAAGCGAAGCTGCAGGAAGCAGACTGCGTGCACGCTCCAGTCTTTCTTCATTAAGACCGGTAAGGGCTACATGGCCACCTTCCGCGACAATACGCTGAGCGCCTGCCAGCCCCATGCCACTCGTGCCTCCAGTAATTAGTATCCGCTTGCCCTTAAATCTGCCCACGCTCACTCCCTTTCTCTGGTGGTGAAACCTGCATTTACCTTACGTAAATAAAACATGATTTGTCATCAGTTTCATCACGCAAAGATTGGCACAGCTGATAGCTGCTTGAATGTCTGCTTTTGGGACAAAGCGGATATTCTGCCCGAGCTTTCCTTAGTGAGCCTTAATGTCAGGTCAGCAGTGTATAAGCACGGCCATGCTTCCCTCACACCTCCTCACTTTCTCCCTCACTTTTTTGCCCCTCACTTTTTCCGCACCTGTTTTTCGAAAAATCGCTCTGAAGCCAGTCATACCAAGGGTTTCCGCACCGTCCCTCATTTTTTCCGTATATATACATGAAAAGTGAGGGGCAGAGGTTAAATTCCGCACCTCCCCCTCACCACTCCTCACTTTATCCCTCACTTTTCCGGCAGCTGATAATTGTTATTTCTTCATCGTTGATTGTTACCATCCCATGGCTTTCAAGCTTGGCCAGCCAGCGACTGAAGTTTTTGCTGACATCTATACCCATGGCTTTCATGTCATCACGCAGTAATGCACGGGTACAGGCATCACCGTTTTCAGTCCGGCTACGGATAAGCGCCCACAGAGTGGCATGGTTTTCACTCAGGTTCGGGATATTGGATAAATGTGGATCGTGATCATTAACATCGCGGGCCACATCCCGCACGGCCAGCGAGTGGATTTCCTCTCCCTCTTCGTCCGTAAACAGCCTGACCGGCTGCAGGTCGTACGCCCGGCGCTTCGGCTCCTCAGCGTCCTTCATTTTGGTACAGGAAAGTATCAGGGCTATGTTCTCATCCTCGCGCTTCACCTGAAACTCAGCGTCCAGCGCCGCACGGAACGAACTGGAGCCCCGCGCCCCTCTGGCCTCGTCTTTCCCTGAGTGGTGAACCACCAGCACCGTGGCGCCGGTCTTCCGCTTAATGTCGTCACAGCCCTCGATAAAAGCGCCCATATCACGGGCGTCGTTCTCGTCGTTGCCGCCAAAGCAGCGCGCCAGGGTGTCGATGACAATCAGCCGCACCGGCAGACCGCCCTCTGACGCAATCTGCCCCGCCGCCAGGATGACCTCCTGCACCTCTGACTGACGCACCGGAAAGACGGGGCGGTTTACTAGCCAGACGTTCTCCACGCGCTGCTGATAAACCTGCTCCCAGGCGCGGATGCGGCGCGGCACGCCGATGCCGCCCTCACCCACGATATACAGCACCGCGCCGCGGTTAACCCTGTGGCCTGCCCAGGGGAGGCCCGCCGAAATATGGCAGGCCCAGGAGACGGCGAGAAAGCTTTTGAACGAGCCGCTGGGGCCGTAGATGCTGCACAGCGCCTGCGCGGGCAGGACGTGCTTCATCACATAGTCCTGCCGGGCGTCGAAGCCCTCAGAGCCGCGCGACAGCGGCAGCCGGGTCCTCGTCGCGTCTGCCGCAGGGAAGACGCGCTGAATGCGCCCGGTGTCGCGCAGGCAGGCATTCAGCGCCTCCGTGCCGAGGATTTCCGCCACGACCGAGCGGCGGAGCGCCTTCACCTGCTCAGCGTCCGTGCCCAGGTAGCCGGCGTCGCACAGGTCTTCGTAGGTCATGCCGTGCAGCTGCATCAGCCGCACCACCAGCCTGCCGCAGCGGGTTGCCGGGTCGTGATGCTGGCGGGCGGCCTTTTCCAGCTCAGAGCGGCTGCAGGGGCGTCCGTGCGCCCAAAGATAGACGCAGGCAAAGAGCGCGTCGGAAAGCGGCTCAGTAAGCCGCAGGGGATGGCTCATTTCGGCAGGCCTCCGCTCATCTGGAATTTGCCAATCAGCGGGTGGTACCAGTACGCCGAGCCGTACTTCCGTTTGGCCGCACGCAGCACCAGCCGGGCCGCCTCACGGAATTTTTCGTCCGGCACCAGATAGCCTCCGGCCCTGTGCCGCACCAGCATCACGCCAGCGTTTTTTGCCAGCTCCTCCGCCTTTTTGGTCGAGATGCCAAACTCCGCCGCCAGCGTGCTGACCGGCGCCATGCCGGGCGGAATGGTGCCGCCCTGCGAATCCACCAGCGCGTTCAGGCTGGCCTCCAGGTTCCCGACGCGCGCAGTGAGCGCCTCCACCCGGCTGGCCAGTTCGTTAAACTTCACGTTACTGATCATGGTGCTTTCCTCCGTCAGCCCTGAGCGCGCGGTAAATCTCAAAGTTGATGTCGCAGGCCAGGCTGATGAGGTGCCGCAGCTGGGGCGAGCACTCCTGACAGGCCTTGTCCATAATCACCTCAAACAGCGAGGTGGCCATCTCGGCCTGGAATTCAGCCTGATCTAAATCCATGGGCTCACGCATTTTGGACCTCCTGAACGGGCAGCGGGTCCGCGGGAGAGAGGGCAAGGCAGCGGACAGCCTGCTCTGAGCCGGCGCCGGTGCAGAGACGGAGCGGGGGTACAGACCGGTCCTGACGCGAAACGGCCAGGAAGCGATACTGATATCTGGGGCGAGTTTGGGTATGCTTGTTCATAGCCATAACTGTTACTCCTATTAACGGTTTGGTCAGACGCCCTGACAGTGGTTCCAAGCACTGTCAGGGCGTTGTTACAATTACGGACGGCATGTTAATGTACGTACGTAACAAGAAACATCCTATGAGGTTACGTACGTACATGTCAACAGCAAAGAGAGATAGAACCCCTAAGGGCGAAGGATTGTCACCAACTTTCCAGATTCGTATTAACCCTGAACTCAGGGAGCAGCTCAACGAAGCTGCCGAGCGGGAAGGCGTAAGCCTTGGCAACTGGCTTAAACAACTCGCCCGAAAGGAATTACAACGCCAGGGCATTGAGCCCAAAGGCTGAGCCTGACAGCAAACACCAGCAAGTGCGTATATCCCGAAGCCATAACAAACTTATCCTGGATCATCTCAACGTTTGCTGAGACAGCTCAGGTACATTCACGCGGTTTGAGTAAGGCGAAGACGTCAGAATTGCGTTTACACCTGACTGCAATAAATCAGGTTCCGCCAGCCATAATGTCGGGGTATGCGAAAAGATTTGTATATTCACTGCACACATCCACTTCTCTGCCGAGAATAGCTTTTAAGAGAGGAAAGCGCAGATGAAGCATAATGAGAACGACAGTGAGTTACCTGGAAATCCCGTAAGCACCGATAACGGTAACAGAACAGGCACGCAGCACGTTGAACGGAATGATGACTGGCTTGAAGAGTTGGAATACGAGATGGAGGAGATGGCAAAAAAATGGCCAGGATCGGGCCAGGCTTACTGATCGGCAGACGTAAAAAGCCGGTCGATTTGAGTTGCATAACACATAACCTCACGCGTTTAAGAACAGAGTGACATGTCCTAAGACGTAAGGATCAGCCTTGTAGTGGGCAGAAAAATACGCGGTTTCACCACCTCGGTTGCCTGCGAACGCGCTCTGCCCCTACCCCACAGTGCCAGAATGCCAGGCTTCTACCAAAGTGCCACGAAATGGACATGCATTATGTGAAAGTTTCGATAATACATGTCCAATGGTATGGCTGATCTGAACGGGAACGTTTTGTCTGACAATAAGGTATGTTACCGTTAAAAGTCCGGCTAATCAGGCACACCGCCCCCCTTTATTGAAGGGCTTCAACATGGCCTTTTTGACATCACTGAGACTTAACCCACGACGCTGGGATATATACCAGACGATCAGTTGATTATTATTTTTTGCACCGAGCTTTCGCATGATTCTGCGCTTTAAATAACTTACCGATTGATGTCTCATACCGACGCGGTACGCGATATACTCCAGCTTTAACCCCGTCATGATAAACCAGATAACGTTTGTTTCTACGTCACTAAGTACCACGCTTTTTCCATGAATCCCTTTAACGATAAGCAAAATACCCTCGCTCAAAACTGTAAGTTTTATAATCTATGTTTTTATAACGCTTATAAAATGACTTTGTTACTTTTTAACTGATAGTTGTAATCGCTGACACTTTCTACATTGAGATGCATCCCGTGAAATAACAGACCGGAGGGCACAGAACACATTTCTTCACCCGGCAACACGTAGGATTTGTTAAAGGTCACGGTGATATTTTTTTCATCTGTATTCATCGTCGGAACAAAACGAAAAACTTTGGCACTGGGATTTTGGATACATAGCTTCCCCTCGTCGAGACGGTACTTCACGATCTGCCACATATCTTTTTGTTCAATATTTTTTCTCAGGTTGACCACGACCGGAAGATCCTGCCCGATAAGAATTTTTATCTTACCTTCACTGACCTCATCCTGAGGGGGCAGACCGGTGAAAACGACCCGGGCAATGTGCTCATGACTGTCAGGTGTGTTGGTCCTGTAAATGATACGAATACTTTGTGTATCGCCCGGTGCCACAAGAATAACCTGCGGTTCGGTAAACAGGGTGCCATGCGCCAGATTATCATCGGGTAGTTTTCTTATTTTACTGTAAAGCATCACACTTTTATTACCGTTATTTTTTATATCGATAGAGGCTTCATTCTTACCTGCTTCAATAATCACAGCGGATGATGAGGGCGTAATTTCAGCTAGGGCAAAATGGGGCAGAACCGCTGCCGTTAACGCCAACGCAGCAAGGCTACGCGCCATTACACTTGAAGATAACATCATTGATACTTTCCTGTTTTTTCGGATTAAACTTTACGAGTCTGCACTGCACATTTATTCTGGCTGGTGAAGACATACCTGATTTCTGAAGCTCGTTGACATCATTTTCATTTATCAGAAGAACGTCCTTATCAATAAACCGGGCTATCAGTTTTCCGGCAGCGTCGTAAAATAAATCGTTCTGCTGAATCCATGCAGGTTTACTTTTCCAGCGCACTAATAAGGAACGGTTGTTTACCACATTGAAATCAAATAAAGGTACAGCCCCCCGCTCAGCAGAAAATTCCCTGACGTTATTTTTAATAATGACCCCAGGCGGCAATCCTTCCGGGTTAACGCGTATAAAGTCAGCACTGCCTGCCGCCACAGAAGTGATGATTGCTTTCCCGTCATGATTCGTCACTACACTGTTCCGGAGCGACGACACCTCCAGATATCGATGCACACCGGTATCCACCACGGCCCAGGTGTCACTTATTCGCCCCGGAGAAAAGATAACGCCTTTCCTGCTCACTGCGATTGACCCCGACAAAGATACCGCGGTCATCCGGGATGAGTTCCCACTGTCTTTACCCTGTGACAGTGAAACATCCGCTGCGGTATAGGGCGTGCTGACGTTATTGTCCAGCATGTAAGACTCGGATCGCGTCCTCCCGGATACCCGCTGGTGGCTGGCAGTGACGGTATATCGGTCTGTAACCTGTGCACTCAGCGAATTTGAGAATCGGGTTCTTTTTGCGTAGCTGTAATACTGGCTACGCCAGTTTACACTGTGTTTTTTAATACTGAGCGGGATACTGAGTGACAAATTTGTACTGACTTTATCCCTGACAGAACGGCCTGCCACAGGGGACATATACGACAGTCCTATTCCCAGTGAAGCCATACCAGCGGAGTAGTTCAGACTGGCCGAAACTGCATCATTGCTGTGTGCACGATAAAATCGGTAATGCGTGAGTGAGACACTCCCCGTTATCCTGTCTGATAAAGGCTGAGTTTGTGTAAGGCTGATGCTGCTACGCTCGGAACGGTAATGCGCCTGTTGCGCCTCTCCCAGATAGCTAAAGTGACGGCTGTTAACGCTATAGCTCACACTGGTATTTTTATGGTTGGTTGTAACGTTCAGACTCAGGCTGCGCTGCCCTCTCTCATTCTGTACTCCCGTTAGCCACATCGTGGTGAAAAATTCCCCGTAAAAAGTTGTATTGCTGACTGCCAGGCCCCGGTATTTTCCCGATGAAACCATGGCCACAGAGGGAGCCATATTTTTTCCCAGTGCCTTGCTGAAGCCCACGCCGTTGACTATCCGTCGGGCCCCATTCACTGCACGCCCCGAAAAAGCGTAGTAGCCGGTCGTGCCGTATCTGTTTGTGGTAATCTGCCCGCGGGAAATTATCTGTGAATAGATAACCTGATCCTGACGCTTAATCAGCACCGTTACATCACTGCTGAACCCGGCAACCGGAATATTACGCAGTTCCGCGTGCCCCTTCTGAATAATTTGTTTCCAAAGAAGCAAATTGTTTTGCCAGAATTCCACCGAGAGGACTTCAGGGGCATCATAGGAAAAATTAATATATGCAGACGCATTTCCCTCGGCAGATGAAACGATTGCACCATCAACGTATCCTGTTCCGAAACCACCGTCATTGACTATTGTACGGCCAGCACGAATTCTCACCCGATTAAAATCCCGTTCAATATAGCCATCACGCACCTGGTTGACTGCAGACGATCCATTTTCACTCCGAAACTGACTGTAGTTTCCATGTACCCGGATTAACGTATTATTCACATTGCCTCCCGCCTCATAGTCGGCGTTAAGACTGCTGAACATTCCGGAAACACTGGAATAGCGATAGGCATATGTATTGTAATTGATGAAAGCGCCGCGTCCTCCACGAAAACTCATTCTACCTGCAGGCTCTTCAAGTAATTCAGCCGGCACAATGATGCGCAGAGCGTTATCTGAGCGGTCGAATTTATAACTAATATTTTTATCCAGAATAAAACCAGCACAGCGTCCTACTCTGTGGTATTCCCTCCATGCACTACCTTTAATTTTCAGCTTTGATTTCACTGCACGTGTGAATATCAACAATCCGTTCATAGAATTAATTCCTCCTGAAGCGGTGTAAAATCCATTTATGTAAACATCAACCTTCCTGTAACCTTCAGGTAAAACATAGCGATTTAACGCGTCATTTAGTTGCTCAGAGGATATGCCGTTTGCAGCAATAAGATTTTCGTCAAAATGTAAAACGTCACCCCAGGCGTTGGCATCCCAAAGAAAGCAGGTACAAATATAAATAGATAGAAATTTATTAGGCATTTTAATATAAGGCATCCCTTGAAGAGATGCCTGCGCTCTTTAATTCGACCAGTCAGAAGTAACGCACGTTAACCTGCGCTGTTCCCTGCCACTCTATCTTCTGCGCATTGCTAATCAGCTCACCTTTATTCAGTTGTGGCTCGATATCCAGCAACCACGAAATTGACTTACCCATCGCAGGCTTATTAGCCGCTTCATCCCATGGCGTCCAGTCCTCAGCTTTACTGTAACTCCACTGTGAACTCAGAATTCTTGAGAAAATAGAATTATTGTGTGAACCGCTGACCTGATATCCGGCTGAGGTGGAGTTAGTCACACCGTCGACTGTCGAAGAAACCGGAGAAAGGGTGAAGTTTCCTATCTTATTTTGGGTTACAGGATCCAGGCCCAGCCCAAAAACACGCAATTTGTCGATGTGACCTACCTTTCCTGAAGTATCCATTCCCTCCAAGGCGCTATTTTCGTTAGGATCTGTAGCCCAGAAAGCGAGACTCTGCGCTGATGGACAGCTTACCTGCAACGTAACCTGCTTTTTTGGCAAAGTATTAAAGTCATGCTGTTTAAGATTCTCATGCTGAGTCGTTGCCCAGTCCAGAGAATCACCGCCAATGATACTGGCTGTACAGGCATTTGGCGAAATAGCACCATGAACATTGATATCCATGGCGGCAAAAGACGAATTAGCGAATAAGAAGCTACCTGTAATACTAAAAGCAACGAACCGTTTTAAAAACATAATGACAATGACCCCCTGTATTTTCCTGCAAGTGTATTCCTGCAAGTTGATTTCAGGGAGGACTTTAACCAGCTGGGAGAACTGAGGGTAGTTATAATATATTCATAAAAATTAAATAAAATAAAACAATTAAATTCAATAGGTTACAACTAATTTCTCTGTTAAAAAATGTAGTTTTCAGAACGTGATGAAGTTATTTAAGAGGCGCCCCGATGACTGTACGAGAAAATTTTTCTGTCAGGGGCCCCTTCGTTAATCAATGTATCTTTTCGCAAACAAAAAGCGGTGTTGTACTGGTAAAGATTAGTGAGCTATGGTGAGTGACAGGACGAGAAGTCCAGACAAGCGTTTGCCCCACATCATAAAAGAAAGAGGGGAACCATTCCTTTTCCACTTTCCGGCTAAGCGACATCTGAGGTGAAACGGAAATGACCCTGGATGTAGCAAGATAAACATTATCTTTTTTTTCATAGGAAAAACTGATTGTCTTGCTGATGTAGCCCACCGTTTTTCCCCTTTTAGACAAAACCCCCGAAACAGATACTGTGCCAACACCGGAAAAGAGACGCTGAAATGTCACCAGGTTGAGTTTGTCGTCACCTCTTATGAAAGAAAATTCCGCATGACATCTTTCCGGTATAAAATAGCTTCCACCATACGACATACAAAAGAAGGTCGCCACTCCCGAAACCACGAAGAAAATCATCTTTTTCATTTCCGCATATCCTCAATGTAGTATAAGGAGTAGCATTCTGAGGGTATTTTATCATTTAAGGGATTTCGGCAGATAACCAGTGAAACTCTATCGGAAAACCTGTAACTGGTGAGGTAAGCATAACGGTTATTTTCACACTTGAGATTGAGGTCATCAACAACCCTGAACATTTCATCCCCTTCGAAATCATTTTTATTATTAGAGTAAATGACACATCCTTTGTAATAAACCGGCTTTTCAGAAAATACAGGGGGAACATGCATGTTTAAATCTATATAATAGGTAATTCCCCCGATAACCATCCCTGACAGACACGCTAACATCCACCCCACTTTACTGTTCCTGCACATTACAACATGACTTTCGCTCTTCAATGGCAGAACAGTTTTCGATGGTTCCATTTCAGCGACAACATTAAAATTTATAAAATCATCCTTTTCTTTTTTATCTTCCATGGTCATTTCTTTAGCATTAACATCATCAACCACAATCCGTTCTGGTTCTGTCCGGTTAATTTGCGTCAGGGGAGATAAAAGAAATCCTCTTCGCGGCATCGTTCTGATTATATCCTGTTGCAGACCGGCCTTAATGAGCGACTTACGCAGTGCTGAAATATTCTGATAAAGAGATGTTGAGGTTGGTTCCATACCAAATCGTCGCCAGGCATAATCATAGAACTGATCGTGCGTTACCAGATCCCCGACATTATCAATAAGAAGTTCGAAACATAGTGCAGCCGAGGCGCTCAGACTGGACGTTCCCTTTTTACCCGAAATTCTTTTTTTCTCCGGCTCGAAATCCACCACACTATTAATAATGATTTTCCTGCTCATCCCTCCTCCTCTGGAAAAAAACCTCACTAAGCTTTAACTCACACGCTGCAGGTTGCGCCAGTTTCTGATGACGCATTCTTACGTCTCCCGCAGGCATATCAACGTGGTCATAACGTCATTATTTTGTCATAGAAAAACATCGCATAAAATATAAAGGAGTGTCTAAATAAGTCAGAATTATGCTGACCATCTGAAACGAATTTGATTTTCTTCCTAAATACACAGGTAATATCGTCACTACATAGTGGTTCAATCATTAATTTTAAGGTCGCCCCTCCCCCTTCATCATGCGTATGTCCATTACGTCAGGCTGTATACCATGCGCAGAGAAGTAAAGTTTCCAAAAATTGAATTGGCAGGCGTCATTAACGATGAAGTAAAGGGCTGGCAGGCGGCGATTTTACTGCTCTGAGCAGGCATCAATGCCTAAACGGAACGGAAGATACAGACCGATCGTTTCGGGATGTCGCCACCACAAATGATAATGATTGACTTACAGAATTTGAACAGCAGATGGAGGAGAGAGAAAAATGCCCTGAATCAGGAAATGTTCACTGAATCGAAGATGCATAAGCCGGTAGGATTGCACTGCTCAGCACGCAACGCAGTACGCCAGAAACACGTTGACACGAAAAAAAATAGCAGAGTCAGCCTTCTTATTACAGGTGATACAAGTGGCACCGCCACGCCTGTTTCACTGATGCATTATGCTGCACCACCTGATCCTTCAGGCGCGGTTTTGCAGCAGCTGAGTTTTTCCTTTTCTTTATCCGGTCGCTCCTGAAATCATTATGTATACCTGACGCACCACCATAAGGTCGTGCAGGAAATGGATGACAAATCAGGAATTCATGGACTTACACATTTCCCCTTCATCTGCAGGCTGCTGCCCCAACAAAGAAAGGATAAAGTATGGGGCCAGAATGCGGCGGGCTTCCTGTTCTGAATCCGCATCAATACAAAGACGGAACGGGGGAGCGGACCGGTCCTCGCGTGAGACAGCCAGAAAGCGATACTGGTACTTAGGGCGCGTCTGGGTAGGTTTGTTCATAACCACAACGGTTGCTCCGGTTAACGGTCGGACAATTGGCCTGATGGCGATGGCCATACCTGCAAGCGTCACTGTTTTGAATCACGTGTACTGGGTTTATGGTATCGACTCCCTGGAATAAAATCACCCCAGCCCCCCTCCCGCGAAAGTCAAAAAATCAGACGACGTTGCTGATTCGAACAGGACTGAAGCACTGCAGTCTGATGATGACATCGGGTGCAAATCGATGCGGGTTTCCAAGGCATTGCTAACACCAGGCGCTAGCACAGGGGTAATAGTGATGACGGTATCCCACAGGTCCTATTGAAAGTAACAATTTCCGCCAACGATTGTGTCACAGGGATCCTTCCCTGCCCGCGGGCACCCCGTTGATGCGCGCCCGCTTATTAATGGGGCTCAAGAGCAGTGCCTTAACGGTACAGCCGGCCAATCATTTACGAATTTGCCAGATATTGTACGACGATCACCCTAATGATAATTAACCATGGGGGTGAATATCTATCTCCTGAGAGTCCGGTTATAGTCTACGGTCGTGCCGTTAAAGGTTGTTTCCACATGCGCCGATAATGTAAGTCACATCACCTGAACGTATAGCGCGCTACAACTCACTCTCACTCATCACTGCGGGTAGAATTTACGGCTGCAAGAGTGAGCAAACAGAATGCAGAATACGTCATTGCTCCTGCCGGAGCGTCACATAACGAAAAATCCTCCTGCTCTTCCCATCTGGTTTTCGGGGCAGCAATGCGGGTTACCGACGGCGGCACTGACGGAAATTGAGCGCGTTTAGTTTCGTCAACAAACATCGGAGACGATCATCCTGGACACTGTTATCACATCAACTTTTTCCGCTGTTTGGACCACGGACGACCAGGGCGTTTGCATTACCAGCCAGGAATACCCTGAAGGTCTGATACCCGCATTGAAAGGTGTCACGCTCAGCGCATGGCTGAAGTTTGCGCAGGCAGACGATGATGCAAAAATTGCGCAGCAATTAACGGCTGCGCTTGAAGGCGTTGCCCCGTTTCATATTGAAGTACCGATCCGTTGTCTCGACGGAAAAATGCGACGGGTGATTTTTTCTGGCCTGCCACATTGTCAGCCTTCGCCTGATTACTCTCATTATCAGGGGTTTATTCTGGATATAACCGGTCAGCGCAAAGCGCTTGAGGACGCACTGCGCACGGCAGCAGAATACCGCCTGTTAATTGAAAACAGCACTGACCTTATTGCCCATTGTGATGCCAGCGGCAGGTACGTATCTGTCTCACCGTCATACAGCGCAATGATGGGCTGGTCAGCAGATGAAATGAACGGGCAGAGGGTAATTGATTTTCTGCATCCTGACGATCGGGGCCCCGCTACAGAAGCGCTGGAACACATCTTCAGTGGAGGTATCCTGCCAGACGTGGTGGAGGTCAGAAAACGGCATCGGGACGGTTATTATCTTACCCTTGGCACCAAAGCCTGCGGTGTCAGTAACCCGTCGACGGGCAGGAACATCGGCGCAGTGCTGGTTTCACGTGATATCACTCGCGATAAAGAGCGGATGGAAAGGCTGGAGAAAATGGCAACCCGCGACATGCTGACCGGGTTACCCAATCGTGCGTGGATCAATACCCGAATTGAGCAGATGCTCGCACAACCGAAAGATGCAGACTACACAACCGTCCTTTTTCTTGATCTCAATGGGTTCAAGGCAGTCAATGACACGATGGGGCACGCCGCGGGCGATACGTTATTGCAACAGGTCAGTAAGCGACTCAAGCAATGCATGCGCCCGGGCGACGCTGTGGCGCGCCTGGGAGGCGATGAGTTTGTCATAGCCGCAAGGTGCACTAACCGCAAGGCGGCATCCTCCATTGCCCAGCGTATTATTGAGAGCCTGGCAGAACCTTTCACTATCAATAAAATGGAAGTACGCGTGGGAGCCGCAATTGGCATCAGCCTTGCGCAATTCGGCACGGCATCAGCAAAAACGTTACTGGATAACGCCGATGTCGCGATGTACCAGGCGAAAGCACGTCGTGATGGGTCTTATCAGTTTTTTGATGCTGCGCCACAGATTACGAATGTGCAGAAGTCAGACTGACATCCCTGATTCGTACCTGCCACTCAGCTCCTCTGCAGAAGAGCCCTTTCGCAACGTACAAGCAACAAGACGGCGAGAAAACGCGTTGATTTAACTACGGGGGGTCACGGTGACCTCCCGCCTCCTGTCTTAACAATGGTGATTAACACACACGCTTAAATGCACATGCAAAACCAGGATAACCCACCAGCCGGACCTGCCATGGCTGGCCCGTAATTATCACAGCATCACGTTGATACGGGGAAACGTCTGACTGGATGAACTGCCTAACAGGTGAATGTTTCCATAATCATCCGACTCCCCTGTCCGGGCTGGGCGGATAGTAGGCGTTTTTTTATGTGACAGGTGGGAGTGAAAATCTTCAGCGTAAAAACAGGCAGCGCAAAAAAAACCCGCGCTGAGCGGGCTGTAAAGAGAGTACTGAAGGTCCATCATGCTTATCACTGCGGCATGGTATCTGAATAATAGTCCATGCATGAAAACTGTCCAGTTCTATCCCCGAATGCCGCCATGCCGGAGGTTGCCAGGGACTCTCCATTATTTACGATTTTTCATACGTCCCGCTTTTCTCTCTGGGGCAAAACACTCCAATAAATGCTGCGTTTTAAACGGTAACTCAGGTTTAGACATTCGCTGTATGCTGGACCGGTCGTTTGTCCGTTATCTGTCCATCCCGACGACATCATTTATGCTTATATCTCTCAGCTCTGGTGATTCCTCTTCCAGTAATAATTGGCCGCCTGCCGTAGTACACGCCGGTCACTGCTCTCCGGACGCATCAGCCACTGGAGGATGAAAACGCAGATTCAGGGCGCATTGCGGTAAGTGGGATGACGGTCAGAAATCAAATTTTCTCTAGCTTTCAGTTTTTACTTTCATGAACTGATGGCAGGGCAGTAGCCCTGACCTTCCGGGACAACGGCTTTATGGCCGGTATGCTCCTGAACCTGGCAACGTGTATTACGCCTAGCAGTGAGGGGTACTAGAGGCAAAAAAGGCCCGCCAGGGGCCGAAGTGGGGTGAAACATATTTTTTTGCCTTCACCGTTCATTCTTGCTGAGTTATTTATTATGACAAGCGTAAGCGGTAAAAAAATGCGATTCAACGTTCACTTTGTCATGATGAGCGCCGTCAGTTATGTTCAGCCCAGGTCAACATCGCATAACTCTTTCCTGTGGTGCCTAATGCCGGTTCATTACATTTGCAAGCTTAATCAGCGCAGATCTTTCCAACGCCAGGCAGACACAACAGACTTTCGAAGAGTTCAGTCAGCGATTCGCATTTGACAGGATCGTTAACAATGTGGATCTGGTTAAACCTCAGCGACTCGGCGATATATATTTAGCGACTTTTGAAGATGTTATACGCGTCATTCTCTATCCCGCTGTACAGGGGACACATGCCACTCTCGCCGGCATGAAAGACCGGGGATGGGGCCGAATCATTAATATTTCCAGCCTGACGGAGCTTGGCAGTGTTAAACGGACAGCTTATGCCGCTGCAAAAGCGTCTTTGATCAGCTTCAGCCGTAACTGGGCACTGAAACTCGCTCAGACAGGTATTACGGTGAACACGGTGGCGCCGGGGCCGACTGAAACGGAGCTTTTTCGGGCGAATAACCCGCCAGGCAGCGCAGGTGAAGAGCGTTATCTCAGGGGAGTGCCAATGAGGCGATTTGGCAAGCCAGACGAAATTGCGGCTACTGTTGCTTTTCTGATGTCACAGGATGCCGGCTTTATAACCGGCCAGCCCCTCTATGTTGATGGCGGGGCATCAGTGGGTCAGCAGCTCTTCTAACGCGACAGTCATAAGGATTGAGTTTACTAAAACGCTTAACGTGAGAAACGGCGCCTGAAGCTTTGGACGTGCCGTGTACATCGGTCTCTGAGCGGGCTGACACCAAAGGCCTCTGATATTCGTAAAATTCAGAGCAGCAACGTTTTTTCAAACGCACGAAAAAAAAGAATAGTGGTTTAAGTGTTCACCTGTTCACCTTTAAGCCTCCCAGGGTGACCACCAGGGTGAACACCTGGTGAATCTTTGAGTAATAGTATTCACCAGGTGTTCACCCTGGTGGTCACCCTGGGAGGCTTAAAGGTGAACAGGTGAACACCTGGTGAATACTTAAAGAAAAAGTATTCACCCCTTATACTTATGATAAATAGTCATTTTTTTGCAAGGTGAACACTGGTGAACACTTTTTTAATTAACTTAATTTTTCTCCTGTTTTACCAATACAACAAGGCAACCATTCTTCAGCCTCGGGTGTAAGCAGCAGGTTTGACCGCATGCCCTGCTTTGTCCTTTTCTTCTCATACAGTTTTCCATGTTCGGCAAGGGCGCCAGGCATGTCTGTGCCAAACCGCATGAGCGATACCGGCTTGCTCAGCCCGTTCGCCCGCATGTAAGCCATGTAGGCATGATAGAGATAGCGGCGCGGGCTGAACGGAACAATTTCTGCATTACCGATAAACATGCCGTCACACTGCGGTGAAGCCGTCAGGTAACCGCAGAAATCCACCAGCGAATCGCACTCGCGCTTGATGGCCAGGGCCTCCTCAGACGTCTGCTGTTCAGACAGCAGCTGACGCGCCTCCTGCTGGTCCGTAAAGCGGGTAAGAAGGTGGCGGATGATGACCGGCAGCTCAGCCTCTATCTTTGCCGTCATCAGCGGATCGCGTTCGTCTTCCGGGATGACCCGTGAAAAGTTAAAAATGACCCGGCGCCGCGATATGCCCCCGCTGCGATCGCTGAAGGTCATGGCGTTATTGTTGACGGCCAGAATGACGGCCGGAATGCGCGTGGAGTACGGT
>NZ_SDFT01000149.1:0-42375 GCF_004916815.1 Pantoea sp. R102 | reverse complement strand
TGCGCACCCTACAAAAACGCGCGCTGGCCCGTAGGGTCGCCGTTTACGGTGACCTGGGGTTTGCCACATCCATTGCGACCGCAATCAAACCCGTTCCGCCAGCCCTTCAATCCGCGCCATCGCCGCCCGCAACCGCGCTTCGTTGACCGGTTCGGCCATGTTGGCCATATCCGGCGCGTGGACAGACTCACGTATAATCAACGCCAGCTCGCTCTCATCCAGCGCGGCAATCTCTGCCAGCGTCAACGGTACGCCGCAGTCGCGCGCCAGGCGCATCTCATCTACCAGCTCTTCGTCGCTGCGATCCTCCAGCGCCAGCAGGCACAAATTGCCGTAACCCACCAGCAGGCCGTGACCAAACTCGCGCGTTTTGTCGCAGAAAGTAAAGCCTTCGTAAATGGCGTGCGCAGCGGCGGCGTGGGCGCCATTGCTCATCAGCGAGGTCAGACCGGCCCAGGTAAAAATCGCGTCCAGCACCTGATCGAGCGAAGTGCCGCTCTCACCGCGCAGCACCGCTGCGTAAGCCGCCGGACCGTGCTCCGCGATCACCTCATAGCAGATCTGGCTGTGCGCCAGCGATGACAGCGCATTGCCGGTGCGCGCCGGATGGCGCGTGCTTACCGCGCGGAACTCATACCATTTAGCCAGCGTATCGCCGAGGCCCGCGGCCAGCCAGCGGGCTGGGGCGGCTGCCAGCAACTCACTGTCGATGAGCACTGCCGCCGGCGCCTGCGGCAGCGGGAAAATATCAAAGAAGTTGCCGTTATCGTCGTAGCGAATGGTCAGCGGGGTCACCGCAGCGCAGGTGGCGGCAATTGTCGGGACGGTTATCACCGGCAGCCCGAGCTGCGCGCCCACCGCTTTAACCGTGTCCAGCGCCTTGCCGCCGCCCGCACCGATCAGCACCTCTGCCTGTTGTTCAATCGCTAACACCGCCAGCCGTTCGATATGGTTAAGCGAGGTTTCGCCACCAAACCACACCGGTGCCAGCAGCGTGACGCCAGCGGCATCGAGTTGCAGCTTCACCTGCGTCGCCACCGCCTGCATCGCGCGCTGGCCGCCAATCAGCAGTGCCCGCTGGCCCAGCCCGGCGCAGATGGCCCCCAGCTGGTTAATCACACCCGCACCACGCAGCACGCGCGCCGGGAACAGCAAATTTTGTTGCGACATAGCGAAAGCTCTCTTTTTCAGGGAATGACTGCATCATCGCCAAAGCGGCTTGCAGAAAAAATCCCTGTCAGCCGATAATCACTTCAGCGATTCGTTAACTATTGTCAGCAATCCCTGAAGGAAGTGCGGTGCCAACCTTACCCAATCTGAAACTGCTGCAGGTGTTCGCCAGCGTGGTGGAAAACCAGGGCTATTCGCGTGCGCAGCAGGCGCTGAACATGACCACACCGGCCATCAGCGCCTACATGAGTGAACTGGAAGGCCAGCTGGGCTTTATCCTGTGCCAGCGCGGGCGCGCAGGCTTTGCGCTGACCAGCAAAGGCGAACAGTTCTACGCCTATACCCGGGAAATGCTGGCGACCCTGAGCGGCTGGCAGTCGCAGGTGGAGACGCTGAAAAGCGCGCAGGGCGGCACATTTGCGCTTGGCGTGGTCGACGCCACCGTCACCGACAGCACGCTGGATCTGCCGGCGGTTATCGCCCGTTTTAATCAGCGCTTTCCGGCGGTGTTTCTCACCCTCAGCGTGTGCGAGCCCAACGAACTGCAGCAGCAGGTGCTGGAAGATCGGCTCGACCTGGCCATCGGACACTTTCCGCTGCGCGCCAGCAATCTGGTGACGCTGCCGCTGTACGAGGAGCAGCAGTGGCTGTACTGCAGTCCGCAACATGCGCTGGCGCAGGGCGATGCGGATGTGCGTCGCGTGCAGCAGACCGGCATGGTAACGCGGCGCTACTGGAACCAGCAGGAGCTGAACAAGCGCGGTTTCCGCCATAGCACCGCCTCGGTGGAGAGCATTGAAGCGCAGCTGACGCTGATTCTCTCCGGGCGCTATATTGGCTTTTTGCCCGAGCATTACGCGCGCAGCCGCGAGCAGCAGGGCCAGTTGCTGCGCCTGCTGCCCCACCATTTTCACTTTCGCGCGCCGTTTTCGTTCGCCTTCCGGCGCGGCCGCGCGCGCGAGCCGCTGATCCGCGCGATGCGCGAAATTCTGAATCCAGCGCGAAAAACTGAGCGCGAAAGCTGACGCTGCGGCAATACTGTGTAAAAATACAGGCCGGTTTAACCAACAGTATTCACTATGGCCCTGACAGCAGCGATAAAAAGCCAGATTGCGCAATGGTATAAGGCGCTGCAGCAGCAGGTTCCTGACTTTATCCCGCGCGCGCCGCAGCGCCAGATGATCGCCGAAGTGGCGAAGAGTCTGGCCGGTGACGAGGGTCGCCATCTGGCCATTGAGGCGCCCACCGGCGTCGGCAAAACCCTGTCCTACCTGATTCCCGGCATTGCGGTCAGCCGCGCCGAAGAGAAACGTTTAGTCATCAGCACCGCCAACGTGGCGCTGCAGGATCAGATCTTCAGCAAAGATCTGCCGCTATTAAAGAAAATTATTCCTGACCTCACTTTCACCGCGGCTTTTGGTCGCGGACGCTATGTCTGTCCGCGCAACCTGACCGCGCTGGCAGCCACGGACGATCAGCAGGGCGATCTGCTGCTGTATCTCGACGAACAGGCGGTGACCGGTTCGAAAGAGGAGCAGAAATTCTGCGCGCGGCTGGAGAAAGACCTCAGCAGCTATAAGTGGGATGGCCTGCGCGATCACAGCGACGTGGCGATTGACGACAGCCTGTGGCAGCGCCTCTCCACTGATAAAGCGAACTGCCTGGCACACCATTGCCGCTGGTATCGCGAATGCCCGTTCTTTGTGGCGCGACGCGAAATCGAGCAGGCCGATGTGGTGGTGGCGAACCATGCGCTGGTGATGGCGGCAATGGAGAATGAGTCGGTGCTGCCGCCGGCCAAACACCTGATGCTGGTACTGGATGAAGGACACCATCTGCCGGAAGTGGCGCGGGATGCGCTGGAGATGAGCGCGGAGATCACGCCGGGCTGGAGCAGCCTGCAGCTCGATCTGTTTGTGCGGCTGGTGGAGACCATCATGGCGCAGTTCCGGCCGAAATCCCCGCCGCCGCTGAGCAATCCCGAACGTCTGAAAGGACACTGTGATGAGATGCGCGAGCAGCTGCAGACGCTGTGCAACGCGCTCAATCCTCTGCTGCCGCGCGACAATCAGCCAGGCGAGTTTCGCTTTGTGCTCGGTGAGCTGCCGCCAGAACTGCTGACCCTGTGCGCGCGGCTGTTTAAGCTGAGTGATGCGCTGCGTGGCCTGAGCGAAGGGCTGCTCAACGAGCTGGGCGAACAGACCGGCAAGGCCGATATCATGCGGCTGCACAAAGCCATCCTGCAGCTCAATCGCCACTTCGGCTGGTTTGAATCCATCAGCAAACTGTGGCGGCTGGCGGCGATGGAAAAAGCGTCCAACGCGCCGGTGTCGAAATGGGTGACGCGTGAAATTCGTGACGGCCAGGCGCATCTGCTGTTTCACTGCGCCGGGATTCGCGTCAGCGACCAGCTGGAAAAGCTGCTGTGGCGCAAAATCCCGCACGTGGTGGTGACCTCGGCTACGCTGCGTTCGCTAAACAGCTTTAATCGCCTGCAGGAGATGTCCGGCCTGAACCAAAAGGCCGGCGACCGCTTTGTGGCACTCGACTCGCCGTTTAATCATGTCGATCAGGGCAAGCTGATCATCCCGCAAATGCGCTATGAGCCGCTGCTGGCCAATGAAGCGGAGCACATCGCTGAGATGGCGCGCTTCTTCCGCCAGCAAATGCAGGCGCAGCAGCACAAAGGCGTGCTGGTGCTGTTTGCCAGCGGACGGGCAATGCAGCAGTTTGTCAGCCTGGTGCCGGAGCTGCGTCTGTCGATGCTGGTGCAGGGCGATCAGCCGCGTTCACGGCTGGTGGAGCTTCACCGGCAACGGGTGACCGCCGGACAAAGCAGCATTCTGGTTGGCCTGCAATCTTTTGCCGAAGGGCTCGATTTGAAAGGCGATCTGCTGTCGCAGGTGCACATCCATAAAATTGCTTTTCCGCCGGTAGACAGTCCGGTAATTTTGACCGAAGGGGAGTGGCTGAAGAGCCTCAAACGCTACCCGTTTGAAGTACAAAGTTTACCCAGCGCATCGTTTACGCTGATCCAGCAGGTCGGGCGTTTGATCCGCAGCCATCAGTGTTTTGGTGAGATCGTCATTTATGATCGCCGGCTGCTGAGCAAAACCTACGGCAGCCGCCTGCTGGCCGCGCTGCCGGTGTTTCCGATTGAACAACCGCCGGTGCCGGAAGCGGACAAACCGGCGAAGCGCAGCAAGAAATCCTGAGTATGCGGCAACAGCCGGATGCACGATTGTTGGCCGCCGGGTGACGGCGCGCCCTGGAAGCGGGAAAGTATGATGGAACTGAATAAGATCATTAAAGAGATTGGCCGTGGCAAGAATCACGCACGCGATATCGACTTTGACACTGCCGTGGCGCTTTACAGCGCGATGCTGGCGGACGAGGTGCCGGATCTCGAACTGGGAGGCGTGCTGATTGCGCTGCGCATCAAAGGCGAAGGGGAAGCAGAGATGCGCGGCTTCTACCACGCGATGCAGCAGCGCATGATGCGGCTGCAGCCCCCGGCACAGCGTCCGATGCCCATCGTCATTCCCAGCTATAACGGCGCGCGTCGCCAGGGCAACCTGACGCCGCTGCTGGCGCTGCTGCTGGTGAAGCTCGGTTTTCCGGTGTTGCTGCACGGCGTCAGCGACGACCCAACCCGCGTAACCAGCGAAGCGGTGCTGGCGGCGCTGGATATTGCGCCGGTGACCAGCGCGCAACAGGCGCAGGCGAAACTCGACGCTGGCGAGCTGGCGTTCATCACCATCGATGATTTATGTGCGCCAATGGCTAAACAGCTGGCGCTGCGCTGGCGCATGGGCGTGCGCAACAGCGCGCACACGCTGGCCAAGCTGGCGACGCCGTTTGCCGAACGCGCCGCGCTGCGGCTGGCGAGCGTGTCGCATCCGGAATATGTGCCGCGCGTGGGTAAATTCTTCCAGGATATCGATGCACCGGCCATTCTGCTGAACGGCACTGAAGGTGAGGTCTATGCCAATCCGCAGCGCTGCCCGGCGATTAATTATATTCGCGGTGCCGGCGCAGAAGCGGAAGTGTGGGTCGAGCGGCAGCCGGAGGTCGCGCTGGCGTTAGCAGAGAGCAAAGGCGCCCAGGATACCGCAGCGTGGATCCGTCAGGTGCTGGCCGGTGAACGCGCGGTGCCGCAGGCGCTGCGCCTGCAGCTGGCGTGCTGTCTGGTGGCGACCGGCGAAGCCGCAACAATGGCCGATGCCGAAACGCGGTTACAGCAGGTGGGAATTTAACCGGGCTGCCCGGCTGGCCATGCACGAAAAACCTGGGCGGTGACGGCTGTCACCGCAGCGGTTGCGCAGGGGGTGCACGCCTGCGCAGCTGAAGGGGCTTGCTGAGCAGCGCCATCAGCGTTTAATCAGTACGCTTTCCACCAGCTGCTGCCAGAAGGTAATACCAATCGGCAGCAGCGCATCGTTGAAATCATAGTTGGCATTGTGCAGCGGGGCTGAAGGCGTGGCACCGTCAGCGCCGAGCCAGAAATAGGCGCCGGGACAGGCTTCCAGCATGCAGGCGAAATCTTCAGACGCCATCGACGGGTTAACCTGCCAGTGCACCTGCTGTTCACCCAGCAGCTGGCACGCCACGTCACGCACCTGCTCCGCCGGGGCGACATGGTTGGCGGTAACCGGATAGCCGGGATACCAGTGAATCTCGCCGCTGACGCCAAACGGGCGCGGCAGGGTGGTGACAAAATCTTCAATCAGACCGCGCACGCGATTGCGCACGTCGGTCTGCAGACATCGCACCGTACCGCGCAGCGTGATCTGCTCCGGAATGACGTTAATGGCCTCGCCACCGTGAATCTGGGTGACGCTGACCACCGCCGACGCCAGCGGTGACAGGCGGCGCGACGGGATGGTTTGCAGCGCCAGAATCAGCTCGGCGGCGACCACCATCGGGTCGGCACCGCTTTCCGGCATCGCCGCATGGCAGCTTTTGCCGTGTAGCGTAATCTCAAACGAATCCAGCGATGCCATCATCGCGCCCGGATTCACCGCCAGCGACCCCACCGGCAATCCCGGCCAGTTGTGCATCGCGTACACGGCATCCATCGGGAAGCGCTGAAACAGACCTTCCTCAACCATTTTGCGCGCACCACCGAGATTCTCTTCGGCCGGCTGAAACAGGAAATGTACCGTACCTTTGAAATTACGCGTGGCGGCCAGCTGACAGGCTGCGGCAAGCAGTATCGCGGTGTGACCATCGTGACCGCAGGCGTGCATCACGCCAGGCCGGCTCGATTTCCACTGCGGCTCGCCTTTTTCGGTGATCGGCAGGGCATCCATATCGGCGCGCAGCCCGATGACCGGACCGGGACCGTTTTCCAGCGTGCCGATCACGCCAGTGCCGGCGAGACCGCGAAACACCTGCAGTCCGGCATCGGTCAGCACCTGGGCCACCAGCTCGCTGGTCTGCTGCTCCTGGTAACCCAGTTCAGGGTGTTGATGTAACTGACGACGCCAGGTGAGGGCGTTTTCCAGCAGGACAGCAGGCAGGCTCATAAGGTAAGGCTCCATCAGCAGCGTCAGCTGCGCAATCTCCGACGCGGGAAGTTAAGTGTCCACTGTAGTGGTAAGCGTGGGGGGCGTCTATCGTGGAAAGGAATAATTTGGCTATAGGCTATAGCGGATTGGCATAAGGGGATGGGGGCAAGGTCGGCATGAATGCCGACCCTACAGGGCGCGATGGGATACCGCCGTGCTGGCGCTGCACGCGGTCGGCATCAATGCCGACCTTATACAGTGCAACCTTTGGGAACAGTGTTAAGGCTTAACAGACCCACATTGCGGCATTGCTCAGCCGGGGTAACCTACCGTAGGGTGCGCATTGATGCGCACCTGGAACTACTTCAGCATCGGCAAATTGAGACCGTGCTGCTCTGCGCAGGACTGCGCCAGCTCGTAGCCCGCATCGGCATGACGCATCACGCCGGTGGCCGGGTCGTTCCACAGTACGCGACCAAGGCGCGCATCCGCTTCAGCCGTACCGTCACAGACGATCACCACACCAGAGTGCTGCGAGAAGCCCATTCCGACGCCGCCGCCGTGGTGCAGGCTCACCCAGGTGGCCCCGCCGGCGGTGTTCAGCAGCGCGTTCAGCAGCGGCCAGTCTGACACCGCATCCGAGCCATCCTTCATCGCCTCGGTTTCACGGTTAGGTGACGCCACCGAGCCGCAGTCGAGGTGGTCACGACCAATCACGATCGGCGCTTTCAGCTCGCCGTTGCGCACCATCTCATTGAATGCCAGCGCGGCTTTATGCCGTTCGCCCAGCCCCAGCCAGCAAATACGCGCCGGCAGGCCCTGGAAGGCGATGCGCTCCTGCGCCATATCCAGCCAGCGGTGCAGGTTTTTGTGATCCGGGAACAGCTCTTTCAGTTTGGCGTCGGTTTTATAGATATCTTCCGCATCGCCCGAGAGCGCCACCCAGCGGAACGGGCCTTTACCCTCGCAGAACAGCGGACGAATATACGCCGGCACGAAGCCCGGGAAGTCAAAGGCATTTTTCACCCCTTCATCCAGCGCCACCTGACGAATGTTGTTGCCGTAATCCACGGTCGGCACACCCATGTGGTGGAAGTCGAGCATCGCCTGCACGTGCTGCGCCATGGAAGCGCGTGCCGCTTTCTCTACCGCTTTCGGATTGCTGACGCGCTCGGCTTCCCAGCGTGCCACGTCCCAGCCCACCGGCAGATAGCCATTGATCGGGTCGTGCGCGGAGGTCTGATCGGTCACGATGTCAGGCTTCATGCCGCCCGCTTTTGCGCGCTGCACCAGTTCCGGGACCAGCTCGGCCGCATTGCCCAGCAGGCCCACGGAGATCGCCTGGCCGGCTTCGGTGGCGTCTTTGATCAGCGCCAGCGCCTCATCCAGGCTGTAGGCTTTATGGTCGAGGTAGCGGGTGCGCAGACGGAAATCAATGCGCGACTCCTGGCACTCAATCGCCAGCACGCAGGCACCTGCCAGCACGCCCGCCAGCGGCTGCGCGCCGCCCATGCCGCCCAGACCGGCGGTGAGGATCCAGCGGCCGGTCAGGTCACTGTTGTAGTGCTGGCGACCGGCTTCGGCGAAGGTTTCAAAGGTGCCCTGCACGATGCCCTGCGCGCCGATATAGATCCATGAACCGGCGGTCATCTGGCCATACATCATCAGCCCGGCCTTATCCAGCTCGTGGAAGTGATCCCACGTCGCCCAGTGCGGCACCAGGTTGGAGTTGGCCAGCAGTACGCGCGGTGCATCGGCATGGGTGCGGAACACACCGACCGGCTTGCCGGACTGGATCAGCAGCGTCTCTTCCGGCTGCAGCGCGCGCAGCGAGCGCAGAATCTGCTCAAAGCACGCCCAGTTGCGCGCGGCTTTGCCGATTCCGCCATACACCACCAGATCCTCCGGGCGTTCGGCCACGTCAGGATCGAGGTTGTTCTGAATCATGCGGTATGCCGCTTCAATCAGCCAGTTGGCGCAGTGCAGTTCATTACCGCGCGGCGCACGGATTTCACGGGCAACAGCCTGAGTCAAAGTTTCGCTCATCATCGGTTCCTTAATTAGCAGTAGAACGCTGGCTTGGCAGCAGCGCAGTAAGGGTTTCAGGCCAGACGTAACTGCTGGCCCACAGGCGCATGGCATCAATGTCCGGCGCCAGTAAACGGTCCTGATCGAGGAAGGCGACCTGCGTACGAATGCGGCTCATCTCCTGTTCGATCGCGGCAGAGCTTTGCAGCGGGCGGTGGAATTCGATGCCCTGCGCTGCCGCCATCGCTTCAATGCCGACCACGGCAGCGGTGTTGAAGCACATCTCGCCCAGACGGCGTGCCGCGTAAGTGGCCATCGATACGTGATCTTCCTGATTGGCTGAGGTCGGCAGGCTGTCGACGCTGCCCGGGTGCGCCAGCGATTTGTTCTCCGAGGCCAGCGCGGCAGCGGTAACCTGCGCAATCATGAAGCCCGAGTTCACGCCGCCGTCGCGCACCAGGAAGGGCGGCAGGCCGGAGAGACCGGTGTCGAGCAGCAGCGCCAGGCGGCGTTCGGAGATAGCACCGACCTCGGCAATCGCCAGCGCGATGATGTCGGCGGCAAAGGCCACCGGCTCGGCGTGGAAGTTACCGCCGGAGATCACGTCGCCGCTGTCGCTGAAGACCAGCGGGTTGTCAGAAGCGGCGTTGGCTTCAATCTGCAGCACGCGCGCGGCGTGGCTGAGGTTATCGAGACAGGCGCCCATCACCTGCGGTACGCAGCGGATCGAGTAGGGTCCCTGCACGCGTCCGCAGTTGCTGTGCGAACTGAGAATTTCGCTGCCTTCGAGCAGCGTCGCCACTGCAGCGGCGACGGCAATCTGCCCGTGCTGGCCGCGCGCCTGATGGATGCGTGCATCAAACGGTTTAACCGAGCCTTTAATTGCTTCCAGCGACAGCGCGCCAGCCATCAGCCCGGCGGCAAACAGATTTTCGGCTTCAAACAGACCACGCAGCGCCAGCGCGGTAGAGACCTGGGTGCCGTTGAGCAACGCCAGACCCTCTTTTGGCCCCAGCACAATCGGCTGCAGGCCGACGCGGGCCAGGCCTTCGCTGGCGGGCACCAGCTGGCCGTCAATGCGCACCTGGCCTTCACCGAGCAGCATCAGGGAGAGGTGCGCCAGCGGCGCCAGATCGCCGGACGCGCCAACCGATCCCTTCGCCGGGATGCACGGCATCACGCCGGCATTGAACAGCGCCAGCAGCGCGTCAATCAGTTCCATGCGGATGCCCGAGTGGCCGCGTGCCAGGCTGATGATTTTGCTGGCGACCACCAGGCGGGTGACGTTGTCCGGCAGCAGATCGCCGAGGCCGACGCTGTGTGACAGCACCAGGTTACGCTGCAGTTCCGCCAGGCGTTCGGCGGGGATCTGCGTTTGCGCCAGCTTGCCGAAGCCGGTGTTGATGCCGTACACCACCTTGCCCGAGGCGACAATGGCCTCGACGGTTTCACGTGCGCGGTCAATATCCGCCCGCGCTTCCTCTGCCAGCTGCAGCGTCACCTTCTCCTGATAAATACGGCGTAAGGTGGCGAGGTCCACTTCACCGGGAACGAGGCGAATTGCCTGAACCGAACCTGACATAGTCTACTCCTGTCTATACAAGTTATCTGCCACGTTGTGGCGGTGCGCAAGATGCGATGGCATCCGCCAGAGGCGCTATAAGTGTTGTGAGTGAAGCATAAGTGTCTAATCTTGTCTATACAAGTAGCAAGCGCTGTGCCAGATTGATCGTATTCTGTGAAACGTGCCGCAATGCGGGTGCGGCAACCTTCAGCCTGGTACGCTGCACCAAAAGCGGGCGGCAGCTGCACCACGCGGGCAGGCTATGCACTATTGGATGTATATACATTTAGGCGGCGAGACAGTAAACTTCACACATCATTTGGAAAAGGAACAGGAAATGGCGGAGCAAACGGCAATCGCACAGCTGGCGGCAGCGATGGGGGATGAACCCGCGCCCATTTACCAGCGCGTTAAGCAGGCAATCGTCAGCCAGATCCGCGAAGGTCACTGGAAAGCCAATCAGCGGGTGCCGTCGGAGAGCGAGCTGGTCAATGAACTGGGGGTCAGCCGCATGACCATCAACCGCGCGCTGCGCGAACTCACCAGCGAAGGGTTTCTGGTGCGCATGCAGGGCGTCGGCACCTTTGTCGCGGAGATGAAGGGCTATACCGCAATGCTGGAAGTGCACAACATCGCCGATGAAATTGCCCAGCGCGGCCACACGCACAGCTGCAAAATTCTCTCGATTGGTCAGATGAAGGCGGATCCGGAACAGGCGGGGGTGCTGGGATTGTCCACCGGCCAGACGCTGTATCATTCGCTGATCGTGCACTATGAAAATGAGCTGCCGGTGCAGCTGGAAGATCGTCTGGTCAATCCGCTGGTCGCGCCTGATTATCTCAGCCAGGATTACCACAGCCTGACGCCGTACACCTATCTGATGCGCGTCGCCCCGCTGACTGCCGGTGAGCATATCGTTGAAGCGGTACTGCCGGATTTGCGCCAGCGTAAGCATCTGGCGCTGGACGAGCACGAGCCGTGCCTGCTTATCCGTCGCCAGACGTGGAGCGACAACAAAATCGTCACCTATGCGCGCCTGCTCTATCCAGGCTCACGCTACAAACTGCTGGGCCGCTTCAGGGGACACGGCTAAGCGCGATAAACAGCAGGCTGGCCTCTGCCGTTTGCGGCACCAGCTGCTGCTGCTCCTGCAGCCACCACATTCCCTGCTGCGCCTGCAGCGTCTCGCCCGCACTGCTATGCCATGTACCGGCCAGCACATACGCCACGCCATGCAGGCTGCTGACCGTCTGCTGCTCCACGCTTACCGCCGCGCGCCAGGCGTCGCGCCGCGTCATGATGTTGAAGTCCTGACAGCTGCCGCTAACCTGCGCCTCTATCGCCCATTCGCCGGGAAAGGCCCACGGCTGATGGGGCAGCAACGGCTGTTCGGCCTGTTCACAGCGCAGCAGCACGCTATCGCCCTGAAGCAGGGTAATTACCCGATCGACGCCGGGGAAGGGCGAGAACGGCCCGTCGGCGTCGATGGTGGCGATGCTGGCGCGCCACTCGAACTGCGCTGCGCCCGGCGGATAGCTGATAATTTCGCGTGTTTCCCCGCCGCCGTTGCGCCAGCGGCTGACCGGCAGCTGCGCGTAATCAAAGCGCGCGTTCATTGCAGCGCCCGCATCGCCCGGGCAAAGCCAGCGGCGGCCGCTTCTTCCGCCGCGTGATGGCCTTGCTGAATCACCGGCTGTCCGGCAACAAACACGTCACGAATCTGCTGGCTGCTGCCGGCAAACAGCCAGCGATTGAGCAGCGCGGCGGAGCTGACGCTGGCCAGCAGCGCATCCTCCTCCAGCACCAGCCAGTCGGCGCGTTTGCCCACCGCCAGCTCACCGCTGGCAATGCCACAGGCCTGCGCGCCGCCCTGCGCCGCCTGCTGCCACAGCAGATCGCCGACCGAGGGTTGATCGGTTAGCGTAATGCGGTTGCGGCGACGATCGCGCAGCCGCTGGCCATACTCCAGCCAGCGCAGCTCCTCCAGCGCACTGAGCGAAACGTGGCTGTCGGAGCCAATGCCCCAGCGCCCGCCGCGCCCGATGTACTCCACCGCCGGGAAGATGCCGTCGCCGAGATTGGCCTCGGTGGTGGGACACAGCCCGGCAATGGCACCGCTGTCCGCCATGCGCGCGATCTCCTGCTGATCGAGATGGGTGGCGTGAATCAGGCACCAGCGTGCATCAACGGCAAAGCGGTTATACAGCCACGCCACCGGCCGTTCGCCGCTCCATGCCAGACTGTCATTAACCTCTTTTTCCTGCTCGGCAACGTGAATGTGCACCGGCAGATGCGCAGCGCTGGCGGCCAGCACCTCATGCATCTGGGCTTCGCTCACCGCGCGCAGCGAGTGGAAACACAGGCCGTGGTTGATCAGCGGCTGCTGCGCGCTCCACTGCGCGACGCGCTGCTGCTGTTGCAGATAGGCATCGGTGTGCTGAATAAAGCGTCGCTGACCGTCGCTGGCTGGCTGCGCACCGAAGCCGCTGTAGCTGTACAGCACCGGCAGCAGCGTCTGGCCGATACCGGCGGTGTGCGCTGCCTGCATCAGCTGGTGCAGCATCGCATCGTCGGCATAGGGCTGGCCGTGCGGATCGTGATGCAGATAGTGAAATTCCGCCACCTGGCTGTAGCCGCCCTTGAGCATATCAATGTAGAGATGGGTGGCGATGGCACCGACCTGCTCAGGCGACAGGCGCTGCACCATGCGGTACATCAGATCGCGCCACGTCCAGAAGCTGTCCTGCGGATCGCCTGCCACTTCCGCCAGCCCGGCCATGGCGCGCTGAAAGGCATGGGAATGCAGGTTGGCCATCGCCGGAATCACCGGCCCGGCCAGGCGCACGGCGTCGCCGGGCGTACTGTCGGCGGTAAGGGCGCGAATAAATCCCTGATCGTCGGTTGCGATCAGCACATTTTCCTGCCAGCCGTCGGCCAGCCGTGCGCGTGGGGCAAAATAAACTGCCATGGTTGATCCTCAATGGCGGAAAGTTGTATATACATATACATACTTTGAGGCGCAGTGTAAATCGCCAGACAAAAGGGGAGTGGGATGGCAAGTAAACAGATCGACAGCCTGTGGCTGGGGGCCGATGTGGTCACCATGCGTGACGGTCGCTATAACCTGATTGAGGATGGCGCCGTGGCGGTGGATAACGGCGAGCTGGTGTGGGTCGGCCCGCGCAGTGCGTTACCGGACTTTGCCCCGCGCCGGCAGCAGCAGTTTGACGGCGGCATCATTACGCCCGGTCTGGTGGATTGCCACACGCATCTGGTGTTTGGCGGCGATCGCAGCCAGGAGTTCGAACAGCGGCTCAACGGCGTGAGCTACGCGGAGATCGCCGCGCAGGGCGGCGGCATCCTGTCGACGGTGCGCGCCACGCGCGCGGCCAGCCAGCAGCAGCTGGTGGATTCGGCGCGCTGGCGGCTCGATCGCCTGCTGGCCGAAGGCGTTACCACGGTGGAGATTAAATCCGGCTACGGGCTGGACGAAGAGAGCGAGCTCACTCTGCTGCGCGCTATCCGCGAGCTGGCGCAGTCGGTGCCTGCCGATGTGCAGGCCACCTGCCTGGCGGCGCACGGCTTCCCGCCAGAGTTCAGGGATAACCCGCAGGGCTGGATTGATATTATCTGTCAGCGCCTGTTACCGCGGGTGAAAGCGGAGGGGCTGGCGGATGCGGTCGACGCGTTTTGCGAACACCTGGCGCTGTCACCGCAGCAGGTGAGCGCGGTATTTGATACCGCCAAAGCGCTCGGCCTGCCGGTGAAGCTGCACGCTGAACAACTGTCGGCACTCGGCGGTGCCGCACTGGCGGCGCGCTATGGCGCGCTCTCTGCCGATCACCTCGAATATGCCACCGAACAGGATGCGCGCGCGATGGCGGAACATGGCACGGTGGCGGTACTGCTGCCCGGAGCGTTCTATCTGCTGCGCGAGACGCAGCGTCCGCCGGTTGAACTGTTCCGCCAGCACGGCGTGCCGATGGCGCTGGCCAGCGATGCCAATCCGGGCACGTCACCGGCGCTGTCGCTGCGGCTGATGCTGAACATGGGCTGTACGTTGTTTGGCCTGACGCCGGAGGAAGCGCTGGCCGGCGTCACGCTGTGGGGCGCGAAGGCGCTTGGCCTGCAGGCCACGCACGGCTCGCTGGAGCCAGGCAAAGTAGCCAATTTTGTCCACTGGCCGCTGGCTCGCCCGGCTGAGCTGGTTTACTGGCTGGGCGGCGAACTGCCGTGCCAGGTTATCTATCGTGGAGAAGCGCAATGACCCCTTTTCATTTCACCGCCGGTAAGCTACCGCTGCTGGTCAGTATTCCGCATGCCGGTACCCAACTGACGCCGGAGGTTGACGCCGGGCTGAGCGAGGCCGCGCGCGGCCTGCCGGATACCGACTGGCATATTCCGCTGCTGTACGACTTTGTGCGCGACCTCGGTGCCAGCGTGCTGATCGGACACTACTCGCGCTTCGTGATCGATCTCAACCGTCCGCCGGACAATCAGCCGCTGTACAGCACGGCCACCACCGGGCTCTATCCGGAGACGCTGTTTGATGGCACGCCAACCTTCAAACCCGGCATGACGCCGGACAGCGCGGCGCGTCAGCGCTATCTGGAGACTATCTGGCAACCCTATCATCAGCAGATTCAGCAGGAGCTGGCGCGGCTGAAAGCTGAACATGGCTATGCGCTGCTGTTTGATGCGCACTCCATCGCTTCGGTGATTCCGCGCCTGTTCGACGGCCAGCTGCCGGACCTGAACATCGGCACCAATGATGGCGCCAGCTGTTCGGCGGCCAGCATCGCGGCGATTGAGCAGGTGTGCGCCGCGCAAAGCGACTACAGCTGGGTGGTGAATGGACGCTTCAAAGGCGGCTACATCACGCGCGCTTACGGCCAGCCAGCGCAGGGCGTGCAGGCGGTGCAGCTGGAGCTGGCGCAGCTGAATTACATGGATGAGGCGCCGCCGTTTGCCTGGCAGCAGGATCGCGCCACGCGGTTGCAGCACGTGCTGAAGCCGCTGCTGCAGGCGTTTCTGCAGGCGGGGAAAGCCGTTTAATTGATGCGGGTCGCCATCACGGTGACCCCGTTTCTCATGTGGCGGATGCACATCCGCTGCCTCACTCCCCAATGCTGTGCAACCCCTGCCCTGTAAGTGTGCACGACGCGTTCCGCCTGACGCCGATCCCCTCCGTTTACCGTCTTTGCCGATCTGGCACAGCCCTTGCTAGCTTGTATGTACAAGTAAAGACCGCGCGGCAATGATGACTATTTATTCTGGCTGGCTCACAAAAAGCTTATGCCGACAATGATCTGCCGCACGCTAACTTGTATATACATGAAATGTCATTTGCGCTGTATCAGTTAACAGAGACAGCCTGATTTGCTAACCACCAGGAGAAGCCGTATGACACACCGTGCCCCGTTTCGCCGTTTTTGCCTTACCACGCTGTTTGCCAGCCTGATGCTGGCCGGTGTGGCTGCCGAGGCCAAAGAGTGGAAATCCATTACCATCGCCACCGAAGGCAGCTATGAGCCGTGGAACCTGACGCTGCCGGGCGGCAAGCTGGGCGGCTTCGAACCTGAACTGATGGAAGATCTCTGCAAACGCATGAGCATTCAGTGCAAGCTGGTGGTGCAGAACTGGGACGGGATGATTGCCGGACTAAACGCCGGGAAATATGACGTCATCATGGATGCGATTGTGATTACGCCGGACCGGAAAAAAGTGGTCAACTTCACCACGCCGTACGCGTCAACGCCGGCGACCTTCATCACCAGCAAAGATAACCCGCTGCTGCCGGCCGATAAGAACATCATCAAACTGCACGACGACGAGGCGGCCATCAATGCGGCCATCGCCCCGCTGAAGGCGGCGCTCAAGGGCAAAACCATCGGCATTGCCTCCGGCACCGTGTATACGCCGTTTATCGATAAATACTTCAAAGACGTGGCCGACGTGCGCGAATACACCGCTTCGGCGGATGCGATTCTCGATCTGCAGGCGGGCCGCATTGATGCGGTGTTTGATGACGTGACCTTCGCGCAGTCGATGCTGGCGCGTAAAGAGAACAGCAACCTGACGTTCAGCGGCCCGCAGCTGGGCGGTCCGATCTGGGGGGAAGGCGAAGCGATGGGCGTGCGCATGGCTGATAACGACCTGAAGGCCAAACTCGATGCCGCCATTCACGCTGCGCTGGCGGACGGCACGGTGAAAAAGCTGAGCGAGAAGTGGTTTAAAACTGACGTAACGCCGTAAGTGAGGTGAAAGATGATGAGCCTGCTGAGTTTTGGTGCAGATGGCTGGGGTCGCCTGATTCTGAGCGCCGCCGGTACCACGCTGCTGCTGTCGCTGGCGGCGCTGATGATTGGCGCCGTGGTCGGTTCCGGCGTGGCGGCGGCGAAACTCTCGCACCAGCGCTGGCTGCGCTGGCTGGGTGAAAGCTATTCGGTGGTGTTTCGCGGCATCCCGGAACTGCTGGTGATCTACCTGTTCTACTTCGGTGGATCGGGGTTGATCACGCTGGTCGGCCAGCTGTTTGGTGCAGACGGCTTTATTGAAGCGCCGCCGTTCCTGATTGGCGCGCTGGCTATCGGGCTCATCTCCGGATCCTATCAGGGTGAAGTGTATCGCGCTGCGCGCCTGGCGCTGGCGAAGGGCGAAGTCGAAGCGGCGGTAGCCATCGGGATGCCGCGCTGGCGTATCGCCCAGCGCATCCTCGTCCCGCAGATTGTGCGCTACGCGCTGCCGGGGATGTCCAACGTCTGGCAGATGAGCCTGAAAGATTCGGCGCTGGTGTCAGTGACCGGCATCGTCGAGCTGATGCGCGCCAGCCAGGTGGCGGCCGGTTCAACGCGCGATTACTTCACCTTTTACCTGATTGGCGGTGGCTGCTATCTGCTGCTGACACTGCTGTCGAACCATGCGTTTCGCCGCGCGGAATCGCGCCTCGGCCGCGCATGGCAAAGTCGCACTGCGGCACAGCACTAAGGAGCAGCAGCATGATCGACTTCGCTTTTCTTGCCGACACTTTTCTTAAGCTGAGCGCGGCGCTGCCGGTGACGCTCGGGCTGTTTATCAGCGCCTTTGTCTGCGGCGGGCTGCTGGCGCTGGGCATTCTGGCGCTGCGCATGAGCCACTGGCGGCTGCTGAGCGGTTTTGCGCGCGGCTATATTCTGGTGTTTCGCGGCTCGCCGCTGCTGATTCAGCTGTTTCTCATCTACTACGGGCTCGGCCAGTTTGGCGTGATTCGCCACAGCTTCGTCTGGCCGTTTCTGCGCGAGCCGTTTATCTGCGCGGTGCTGGCGCTGTCGCTGTGTACCGCCGCTTACACCGCTGAGATCCTGCGCGGTGCGCTGCTGGCGGTGCCGGCAGGTCAGGTCGAAGCCGGGCTGGCCTGCGGCATGTCACGCTGGCTGCTGCTGCGCCGCATCATCGCGCCGATCATGCTGCGCTATGCGCTGCCGGCGTACTCCACCGAGGCGATTCTGCTGGTGAAATCCACCGCGCTCGCCAGCCTGGTCACGGTGTGGGATGTCACCGGCGTGGCGCAGCAGATCATCCAGCGTACCTATCGCACCATGGAAGTATTTGTCTGCGCTGCGGCGATCTACCTGATTCTCAACTTTATTATCGTCCAGCTGTACGCGCTGTTAGAGCGCCGTCTGACCCCGGTGCACCGCGCTGAAAAAAAGCCGCTGCCCGCCGTTAAACCGCTTGCCGGAGAGTAATATGCATTCCACTTCACCAGTCACCTTGTCCGCCACTGATATCCATAAATCCTTTGGCGCTATGGAGGTGCTCAAAGGCATCTCGCTGCAGGCGCATCAGGGCGATGTTATTTCAATTCTCGGTGCCAGCGGCTCGGGCAAAAGTACCTTGCTGCGCTGCATCAATCTGCTGGAGACGCCGGATGCCGGCGTGGTGAGCGTCGGCGGCGAAACCATTGAAATGAAGCGCCACGCGCGCGGCCATCAGCTGGCGGCGAATCCTAAGCAGATTGAACGCCTGCGCTCGCGGCTGGGCATGGTGTTTCAAAGCTTCAATCTGTGGTCGCACATGACGGTGCTGCAGAACGTGATTGAAGGTCCGCACTATGTGCTGAAGCGCGACAAAAAGAGTTGTATCGCCCAGGCAGAGCAGTTGCTGGATCGCGTCGGGCTGCTTAACCGCAAGGATTTTTATCCGGCGCAGCTCTCCGGCGGCCAGCAGCAGCGTGTGGCAATTGCCCGCGCGCTGGCGATGGATCCGGAAGTGATGCTGTTTGATGAGCCAACCTCGGCGCTCGACCCGGAACTGGTCGGCGAGGTGCTCAAAGTGATGCGCAGCCTGGCGGAAGAGGGGCGCACCATGCTGGTGGTGACGCACGAGATGGGCTTCGCGCGCAACGTCTCAAATCGCGTGGTGTTTATGCATCAGGGCAACATTGATTGCGAGGGCACGCCGGAAGCGATGTTTGGCGCCAGCGGTTCATCGCGCTTTAAGCAGTTTATCTCCAGCCATCAGAGCCATCACGCGGAGCAGCCAGTATGACCGTCGTCTGGGGCGATGCGCCGCTGACCTGGCAGGCGCTGGTACAGGTAGCGCGACATAACGCCGAACTGACGCTGAGCGCCGCCGCCTGGCAGCGCATTGCGCGCGGTCGCGAGATCGTCGAACAGATCGTTGCCAGCGGTCAGATTGCCTATGGCATCAACACCGGGCTGGGGGCGCTGTGTAACATCACGCTGCCAGAAGACCAGCTCAGCCAGCTGTCACGCAATACGTTGCTGAGCCACGCCTGCGGCGTCGGTCCGCTGCTGACACGCGAGCAGACGCGCGCCATTCTGTGTGCGGCCATCGCCAACTACAGCCACGGCAAATCCGGCGTTTCGGTGGCGCTGGTGCAGCATCTGCTGGCGCTGCTCAATCAGCAGATCACGCCGCAGGTGCCGTCGCAGGGTTCAGTCGGTTATCTCACCCACATGGCGCATATCGGGCTGGCGCTGATTGGCGTGGGCGAGGTTGAGTACCAGCAACAGGTGATGCCGGCGGAGCAGGCGCTGCGGCTGGCCGGTTTACAGCCGTATCGCCCCGGTGCCAAAGAGGGCCTGAGCCTGGTCAACGGTACGCCGTGCATGACCGGGCTGAGCTGTCTGGCGCTGGACGATGCGGCGCGGCTGCTGGATTGTGCGGATGTCACCGGCGCGATGAGCTTTGAAGCGCTGCGCGGTCAGCTGGCGGCCTTTGATGCCGAGGTGATTGCGCTGAAAGCCAGCCCCGGTATGCAGCACAGCGGCCAGCGTCTGCGTGCGCTGCTGAGCGACAGCCCGCTGCTGGCGGCGAGCTGCGGCATACGCACCCAGGATGCACTCAGCCTGCGTTCGATGCCGCAGGTGCACGGCGCCAGCCGCGATCAGTTCGCCCACGCGGCGCGTCAGCTTGAGATCGAGCTGAATGCCTGCACCGATAATCCGCTGGTGCTGGGCACGCCGGACGACTGGCGCGTGGTGTCGCAGGCCAATCCGCACGGCGAGTCGGTTGCCATGGCGGCCGATCTGCTGGCGATTGCCATGGCGGAGATTGGTAGCATTGCCGAGCGCCGGCTGGATCGGCTGGTCAATCCGCTGGTCAGCGGGCTGCCGCCGTTTCTGGTAGCGCAGCCGGGCGTCAACTCCGGCATGATGATCGCGCAATACGTGGCGGCTTCCCTGTGCGCGGAGAATCGTCAGCTGGCGCAGCCGGCGGTGCTGGACAATTACGTCACCTCGGGACTGCAGGAGGATCACCTCAGCCTCGGTACCGGCGCGGCGCTCAAGCTGCTCAGACTGCTGAATAACCTCTGGCAGGTGCTGGCGATTGAGTACCTGCTGGCGGCGCAGGCGCTGGATTTTCACGGTGAGGCGCAGCTGGCCCGCGGCACGGGCCGGGCGCTACGTGCGCTGCGCGCTGAGGTTGCTACCTGGCAGGAGGATCGCTGGCTGGCACCGGAGATAGCCCGGGCGGTGAAGGTATTACAGACGCTGGCCTGCTAGCGGCGCAATGTGTCGCGCCGCCAGTGTCCTGATTTAACCGCGGCGCGCGTCCGGGCGCACCAGATCAAAACGCTGATCTTCGCTGATCGCGTAATAGGCGGAAGGACCGCCGGCGCGCAGAATCGGCTGCGCTTTGGCGGTCTGATAGATGCCGTTCTCCAGCAGAGCTTCATCGATGTGAATCGCCACCGCTTCGCCCAGTACCAGCCAGCTCTCCAGCTCGCCCCCCTGTGCATCCTGCAGGCGAATCAGCTGCGTGAGGCGACACTCAAAGTTGACCGGGCTTTCTGCCACCATGCTGACGTTAACGTGGGAAGCGGCCAGCGGCGTCAGGCCGGCGAGGGCAAACTCGTCGTGATCGGACGGCACCGAGGCGGAGCTCTCATTCATGGCTTCTGCCAGTGGACGCGTCGCCAGGTTCCAGACGAACTCGCCGGTTTCACTGATATTCTGCACGCTGTCTTTCCAGCCGCTGCTGGCAAAACCAATGATTGGCGGATGGTAGTTAAAACAGTTAAAGAAACTATAGGGTGCCAGATTGCGCTGGCCGCTGGCGCTTTGCGAGCTAACCCAGCCAATCGGGCGCGGGCCGACGATGGCGTTGAGCGGATCGTGAGGCAGACCGTGTCCACTGCGTGGCTGATAAGTGTAACGTTGACGCATTTGCGCTCCTGATTCGTCCTGGATACTGCGTGTTCCGGCGGCGCTGGCGGCTGGACGCAGTATTGCGGATGCAGTTTTAGGGAGAATAGATTTAAATTCGTTGCACTAAATTTTCCTGGCGGATTGTGCGCTGCCGTCATCCAGCGTATCTTACGCGCGCATTAATGTCCGGAGAATCTATGAACAAGCCTGCCGCTACCGCGCTCTTTCATCCGCGTAACCGCCATCAGGGCCGTTATGATTTTGCTGCCCTGACTGCCGCGCATCCGCCGCTGGCGGACAAAGTGCGCCCCAATGGTTACGGTGAGCTGTCGGTCGATTTCGCCGATCCGCACGCGGTGCTGCTGCTGAATCAGGCGCTGCTGAAACTGTTTTATAACCTGAACTGGCAGCTGCCGGAAGGCTATCTGACGCCGCCGGTGCCGGGCCGCGCTGACTATATCCATGCGCTGGCGGATCTGCTGGCCAGCGATAACGGTGGCGTGCTGCCGCGCGATCTCGACGTGATGGATATTGGCTGCGGCGCCAACTGCATCTATCCGCTGATCGGTCACGCGGAGTATGGCTGGCGCTTTACCGGCACCGACATCAGCGCGGACGCTGTTAACGCCGCCAGTCAGATTGTGTCCAGCAATCCCGGCCTGCAGCGCGCCATTCGCCTGCGCCGTCAGAAGCAGGAGAGCGCGATTTTTGCTGGCGTGGTGCATAAGAACGAACGCTATCACGCAGTACTGTGTAATCCGCCGTTCCACGCCTCGGCGGCCGATGCGGCGGCCGGCAGCCAGCGTAAAGTGCGCAATCTCGGCCTGAGCAGGCAGGCGCCGCTTAACTTCGGCGGTCAGCATAACGAGCTGTGGTGCGACGGCGGTGAGCGTGCGTTTATCGGCCGGATGATCGATGAAAGCGTCGCGTTGGGCGATCGCATCGTCTGGTTTACCTCGCTGGTGTCGCGCAAAGAGCATCTGCCCGAGCTGCGCGATCGGCTGAAGGCGCACGACGCTTATCAGGTACGCATCGTCGACATGGCGCAGGGCCAGAAGCAGAGCCGCTTTATCGCCTGGACATTTTTACCGCCCGCCACGCGCGCGCAGCGTCTGGCACGTTAACCGCTGCTCAGGTAAAAAAAAGCCGCTACGGGGAACCGCAGCGGCTTTGTTGTTTCTACGCCGTATTAAGAGACGTGCTGCAGGAACTCACGCAGGCGGTCGCTCGGCGGGTTGGTGATCAGATCGTCCGGATTGCCATCTTCCGCGATGGTACCTTTGTCGATAAAGATCAGGCGCGACGCCACTTTCTGTGCGAAGCCCACTTCATGGGTCACGATCACCATGGTCATGCCTTCTTCCGCCAGATCCTGCATCACTTTCAGCACTTCGTGACGCAGCTCGGGATCGAGTGCCGAGGTTGGCTCATCGAACAGCATCATCTTCGGCTTCACCGCCAGCGCACGGGCAATCGCCACGCGCTGCTGCTGGCCGCCGGACAGCTCAGAAGGGAAGTGGTGCGCACGCTCGGCGAGGCCGACCTTGCCCAGCAGCTCACGCGCCAGTTTGTGTGCGGCGTCTTTCTTCGCCCCGCGCACGCGGATCGGACCAAAGGCCACGTTGTCCAGCGCGCTCATCTGCGGGAACAGATGGAACTGCTGGAACACCATACCGGCTTCCTGACGAATCAGGCGTTCATCCACTTTCGGATCGTTAACTTTCATGCCATCGACAATCAGTTCGCCGCTGCTGATCTCTTCCAGCTTGTTGATGCAGCGCAGCAGGGTAGATTTACCGGAGCCGGACGGCCCGATGATTACCACCACTTCACCCTGATTAATTTTCAGGTTGATGTCGTGCAGTACCTGAGTCTGGCCGAAGTTTTTCGAGACGTTTTTAAATTCAATCACAGGATTTTCACCCTTTTCTCAATACGGCGCAGCACAAAGCTCAACACCAGCGTAATAACCAGGTAAATGATGGCAACGGCACTCCAGATCTCCAGCGCGCGGAAGTTACCGGCGATGATCTCCTGGCCCTGACGGGTCAGTTCCGCCACGCCAATCACGATGAACAGCGAGGTATCTTTGATGCTGACGATCCACTGGTTACCCAGCGGCGGCAGCATGCGGCGCAGCGCCAGCGGCATGATCACGTAGCGCAGCGTTTCGCGGCGCGACAGGCCAAGCGCCAGGCCGGCTTCACGGAAACCTTTGTTGATCGACAGCACCGCACCGCGGGTAATCTCCGCAATGTAGGCACCGGAGTTGATCATGATGGTCACGACGGCGGCGGTGAACGGGTCGATGCGCAGGTCCGGGAAGGCCATCGGCAGGGCAAAGTAGATGAACATCACCTGCACCACGATCGGCGTGCCGCGAATCAGTTCAATGAACACTAACGCGATGTTGTTGGTGATCCAGCCGCCGTAGGCGCGCGCGAAACCGGCCACCAGGCCGATAACCAGGCCGCCAATCAGGCCTAGGATCGAGATAAGCAGGGTCATTTTGGCGCCTTCGATCAGGATCGGTAAGGCGGGCCAGATGACGCTCCAGTCAAACTCCATGGTGTGACTCCAGAATCTGTTGCAGTGGAAATGTAAAAAGCAGGGAGAACAAAGCTCCCTGCTGATAAAAAGGCGTCGGGCCTGAATTATTTAGGTTCGCTGCCGAACCATTTTTTATAGATAGTGTTGTAGGTACCGTTGTCGTGCAGGGTTTTCAGCGCGCCATTCACTTTCTCACGCAGGTCGTCGCTGCCTTTCGGGAAAGCGATGCCATACTGCTGCGCTTCGATGGAGTCGCCGACGGCTTTGAAACGGCCTTTGCCAGCGGTGTGGATGAAGTACAGGATGTTTGGCGTGTCGTGCAGCACGGCGTCAGCACGGTTGGTGCCTAACTCCATGTACGCGTTATCGATGTTCGGGAACTGGCGCAGGTCTTTAGTTTTGATATGCGCTTTGGCGTAATCCACCGAACCGGTGCCGCTTTTCACTGCCACCACTTTACCGTTCAGATCGTCGATGCCTTTGATGTCGTTTTCGTTGTTACGCACCATCACCAGCAGGCCGCTTTTGTAGTAGCCGTCAGAGAATTCGATGGCTTTTTTACGCTCTTCGGTAATGGTGATGCCGGCCAGCGCCAGGTCAACGTTTTTGGTTTGCAGCGCCGGAATGATGCCGCTGAAATCCATCGGCTTCAGGGTGTAATCCAGCTTCAGCTGTTTAGCGATAGCGTCCCACAGGTCGATATCGAAGCCGACGTACTTGTCGCCCTGTTTAAATTCAAACGGAACGAAGGCGGTGTCAGTAGCGACGACCAGTTTTTTGTCTGCTGCAGTGGAGGAAAGCGAGAAGGCCAGCGCCAGCGCGGCCACGGGGACTTTAATCAACGACTTCATCATTTTTTTCCTTATTACCCGTCAGGCCTGGTGGCCCGATGTACGGCTCATCATATGAAAAAATTATGCCAACTTTTCTCAAACGCGAAAATCAACAGATTGCCGGGGCAGGCTGACACGATTCTGCACGCCGGGAAAAGTTTGCACCAGAATGAATCACCAAAATGGTGCATTGTGCTGTGGTGGTGCAGGCACAGTGTGCATCAGAGTGATAATAAGGGAAAGAAAGGATTAAGGAATTGTTAACGGCGTCAAAAAAGCCGGGCGGGTAGCAGGCATAAAAAAGGCGGGATAACCCGCCTGTTTGAGCATTACTCGATATTTGATTCGATAAACCACAGGAACTTATCAAGGTCACGCGATGCGGCAGTAAAGATATCAGCCGTATCTTCATCTTTCACTTCACTGATGGCTTTACGCGTATCGTTAGCCACGACGGCATAACGGTCAGCCAGCGCTTTCAGGTGATCCTGTACGCTGTGAATATTCAGCGGATAGCTTTTCAGCGGTGACTTGTCGTTAACCACCTGCGTGGTGCCCAGCGCAACGCCGCCCAGCTGTACCACACGTTCTGCAATGGTGTCCTGGTGATCGGTAATAGCGGTACGGAAGCCATCCAGCATTTCATGTACGCCAATGAAGTTCGCGCCACGCATGTTCCAGTGCGCCTGCTTGGTGATCAGCGACAGGTCAATAAATTCCACGACCAGACGGTTGAGCACCTCGATGGTAGCTTTCTTCTCGCTATCAGCCACGTCATTGCGGGTATAAATCAGATCGGAAGATTTTGTTTTAACCAGTTTTGCGGTACTCATCATTAATGTCCTCTTATTGATGGTTGTCCTAATCAAGCACGGGAATAAGTATAGCAGCAGTTTTTCACTCTGCAGGATTGATTAAATCAATGACAGGAATAGCTAAAGCTTAATGTTACGTCGTGAAAATAAAGATTTTATTAAAATGCATAAAAATCAATACCTTATTTCATATGTTAATTATTTTTCTATCATGTTGCAAAATAATAACAGCTTACCGTGTGGCTATTTAAGAAATGATAATGAGAATTTGTCTATATACAGCCGGTTAAATAACCGGCTGACCTGTACGGCTTATTGCGGCGTGTTGATATCCACTTCATTTATATGTGCCGCTTTCTGTTTCATGGTGAGCGTCGAGCCAGCAGATGCGGCGATGATCGCCAGCAGCGCCAGCCATTGCTGTAGCGTCAGCAGCTCGCCGAGGAACAGCATGCCGGAGAGCGCGGCCATCGCCGGTTCCAGACTCATCAGCGTACCGAAAATGCGCGCCGGCAGACGCGTCAGCGCCATCATTTCCAGCGAGTACGGAATGGCGCTGGAGAGCAGGGCGATGAGCAGCGCCAGCGGCAGAATTTCCCACTGCCAGATACCGGGCGCGGCAAAGGTCAGACCGAGCGGCACAAAAATCACTGAGGCGATCAGTGAGCCCATTGCCACCGTGGCCGGGCCGTGTTCGGCGCCTGCCCGCTGGCCCGCCAGAATATACACCGCCCAGCAGGCGCCGGCACCCACGGCCAGCAGCGCGCCGGTGGGATCGATATGGCTGAGGCCATGACCAATCGGCAGCAGGAACCACAGGCCGGTGACCGCCAGCAGCACCCAGAGAAAATCCAGCGGACGGCGTGCGCCGGCCAGCGCCAGCGTCAGCGGGCCGAGAAACTCCAGCCCCACCGCCACGCCCAGCGGCACAGTGCGGATCGAGAGATAGAACAGGTAATTCATGCAGCCCAGCGCCAGTCCATACATCAGCAGCGGTTTGCGCTGCTTTGCACTGAAGCGCAGGCGCCAGGGTTTGAAAATCGCGCACAGGATGAGCGTGCCCAGTCCCAGACGCAGCGCGGTAATGCCAGGCGCACCGACGGTGGGAAATAGCGATTTCGCCAGCGATGCGCCGCCCTGCAGCGACAGCATGGCGATCAGTAATACGGCAACCGGCAGCACTACCGGCGCCAGTTTGGGGTGGGAAAGAGGTGCAGACATCCTGTGATCAATTCCTGTGATGATGAATAACCAGGCAACGGGTAGCCAGTGTAAAGCAATCGGTGGGAAATAAGGAGGCGGCTGAGGCAATGATGCGGGGTTTCTGTCGCCGCTTTATCATCGGGCGCGACCGCCTCGCATCATCTGGCGTCAGTGACGACTCATTCACACCGCTTTTCGGGCGAAATTTCCGGCGAATAAAGCGCGACGACGGGAAAAATGCACTAGCGGCTGGCTGAAAAAACACCATTTTCAGGGCCATTTCCGTAAAGAAATGTCAGGTTAGTTTAGGAATTTACTTAAACCGATAATTTTCTGTGCGCAGGATTATTGCAGAAAGATGATGCTTTTTATAAGAAAAATGAATGACATACGAAAGTTCATTAACTTTCTGTTACACCAAACAATCTGTTAGACAACAAAATGCGGGCAGAGTTTCTTGCTAAGTTTTGTTATATTTTTAGCGTTGTCAGGAGAGAAGTATATTCACATTTGAGGTGGTTATGAAAAAAATTGCATGTCTTTCAGCACTGGCTTGTGTACTGGCAGTTTCCGCTGGTTCCGCCATGGCACAGAGCACCGTTTCTGCCGGCTACGCGCAGAGCGACTATCAGGGCGTTGCTAACAAAGCTAACGGCTTCAACCTGAAATACCGCTACGAAGACGGTTCTAACCCACTGGGTTGGATCGGTTCTTTCACCTACACCGAAAAAGATCGCACTGAAGATGGCGTGTACAACAAAGGTCAGTACTACGGCATCACCGGTGGTCCGGCTTACCGTCTGAACGACTGGGCCAGCATCTACGGCGTAGTAGGTATCGGCTACGGCAAATACCAGCAGAACCAGACTGCCGGTCAGTCTAAAACCGACAGCAGCGACGTAGGCTTCTCTTACGGCGCAGGTATGCAGTTCAACCCAATCCAGAACGTTGCTCTGGACGTGGGCTACGAGCAGAGCCGCATCCGTAACGTCGACGTGGGCACCTGGATTGCTGGCGTAGGTTACAGCTTCTAAGTTTTTGCTTAGACCAGAGTTGCACAGAAACGGCCCTTTACGGGCCGTTTTTTTATGCCTGCAAACGCTGCCGTGAAGGGCGTTTTTCGCAGGCAAAATAAAACCCGCTGCAGGCAGCGGGTCAGACTGTGAAGCCCTGAGGAAACTCAGCCGCGCCAGATCAGATTCGGGCAGGGCTGCGCGGCGATTTTTTTGCCGGTCAGTTTCTCAAGCAGCATCAGGCGCAGGGCAAAAGGCGAGCGGCTAAACAGACACAACAGCGACTTCAGCTCAAAAGCCGGTTTGCTTTGTACGGTCTGGAAGCATTTGCCGCAGTCAAGGCAGCTTTTCATCGTGCTCATCTTTACCTCCTGGAAAACGGGTAACCCAACAGTAAGCACAGCCCTGCAATAAACAGCAGGAAAAGGAGCAGCAACAGCCAGGGTTCGTTCATCGTTGCCTCCTTTGTAGGCTATTCGCTTACAACATGTACAAAGATAGCACTGGCTATACTCTTTAGCCAACACTATTCAGGAAAAATTTGTGCTTATTTGTGCCTGGTTTACAATGAGCGCAGCCAGCCCGCACCGCAGGTAAAGTGCGGCAGATAATAAAGAGGAAGCTGAATGAGTCGTCGTGCGAAAAGCGCCACCCACATGCCCCAGGGGCCGCTGAAAGATATTGAGGAGCATGTCGAAGGATTTCGCCAGGTACGCGAAGCGCATCGCCGTGAGCTGATTGATGATTACGTTGAGTTAATCTCTGATTTAATTCGTGAATTTGGCGAGGCGCGCCAGGTCGACATGGCGGCACGCCTGGGCGTTTCGCAGCCGACCGTGGCCAAAATGCTGAAGCGTCTCAGTACCACCGGTCTGGTTGAGCAGGTGCCGTATCGCGGCGTGTTCCTCACTCCGGAAGGCGAGAAGCTGGCTGAAGCCAGCCGCGTGCGCCATCATATCGTTGAAACCTTTCTGCTGGCGCTGGGCGTCAGCCCGGAAACCGCCCGCCGGGATTCCGAAGGGCTCGAGCATCACGTCAGTGATGAAACCCTCGCCGTGTTCCAGAAATTTTACGAGAATCGCTAACCTACAAGGCCTTCTGCCATCATGCCCATCGTGCTTCGTTCCTTAATGCGTGACCGCGTGTTGCATTTACTGTTGCTGTTGGGCGTGATTTTGTTGCCGCTGGCGGATTTCCGCTGGCCGCAGCTGCCCGCCGCCGTTGACTGGCACACCATCATGACGCTCACCGGTTTGCTGATGCTGACAAAAGGGCTGGAAAACAGCGGCTATTTTGATGTGCTCGGTGCGCGGCTGGCGCAGGGCTTCCAGCACGAACGCACGCTGGCGCTGTTTATGGTGTGTGCGGCGGCGCTGCTCTCGACCTTCCTGACCAATGATGTGGCGCTGTTTATCCTGGTGCCGCTTACGCTGACGCTGCGCAAGTTCTCGCGCCTGCCCATCTCCCGGCTGATCATCTTTGAAGCGCTGGCGGTCAACGCCGGCTCGTTGCTGACGCCGGTCGGCAACCCGCAAAACATCCTGCTGTGGAGCCACGGCACGCTCAGCGTGGCCGGTTTTATCGGTCAGATGGCGCCGCTGGCGGCGATGCTGATGCTGACGCTGGTGGTGTTGACGTGGTTTAGCTTCCCGGCGCGCAGCATTGAGAAGCATGATGCTCCGGGCAACCAGCAGTGGCAGAAACCGCTGTTTATCGTCAGCGTCCTGCTGTACGTGGTATTTATCGTCGCGCTGGAGCTGAAACTCACCGGCTGGGCGCTGCTGCTGGTGGCGGGCTGTTTTCTGCTGATGGCGCGACAGGTGCTGGCGACCATCGACTGGAGCCTGCTGCTGGTGTTCGTGGCGATGTTCATTGATGTCTTTTTACTGATGCACCTGCCAGTTCTGCAGCCGCATTTTGCCGCCATCGGTCAGCTGGGCGAGGGGGGTATCTATCTGCTGGCGATTGGCCTGTCACAGGTGATCAGCAACGTGCCGGCCACTATTCTGCTGTTACAAAAAGTCCCGCCTTCCGAAGTGCTGGCCTGGGCGGTGAATATCGGCGGCTTTGGCCTGCTGCCGGGATCGCTGGCCAACCTGATTGCGCTGCGCATGGCACAGGACGCCAAAGTGTGGTGGCGTTTCCATCTGTTTTCCCTGCCGATGCTTGCCTGGTCGATGCTGTGCGGCTGGCTGTTGTTACAGCTGCTGCGTTAACCCTGACCAACCTGTCCGCCTTTGCAAGACGCGCTGATTTATCAGCGCGTTAAGTGATGTGGCAGAAAATGCGTCGGATGTTAGCTTATGTAAAGTTACACTGGCATTTGTCAATTTCCCATCTAAGGTTAAGTTGACCGTTTCGCCCGGGGATCGGGATTACCAGCCAGTGATGACAAATTATGAGTGAAAACCACAATCCGCCATCCGCCGATGAGCAAAAAGACAACAACACGTCAGATTCCAGTCAGGATAACGAGCAATCACCCCGTAAACGCCCCGGCAAAAAGCCGCTGATCATTCTGGCGATTGTGGTGGTGATTATGCTGCTGGTGGGATTCTGGTTCTGGTTTAGCACGCGCAACATTGAAACCACCGACGATGCGTTCACCGAAGGCGATGCCGTGACCATCGCGCCCAAAGCGTCGGGCTACGTGGTGCAGCTGCTGGTAAAAGATAACCAGCGCGTGAAGAAGGGCGATCTGCTGGTGCTGATCGACCCGCGTGATAACGCCGCACAGCGCGATCAGGCCAAAGCACAGCTTGGTCTGGCACAGGCGCAGCTGCATCAGGCGCAGGCGCAGCTGGCGCTGGCACGGGTGCAATATCCGGCGCAGCGCGATCAGGCGCTGGCCGACCAGGCGCGGGCGCAGGCCAATTTACTCAATGCGCAGGCGGATTACCGTCGTCAGCGCGGGGTTGACCCGCGCGCAACCTCGCAGCGCAATATCGATACCGCCGCCGCGCAGTTACGCTCGGCTGAAGCGCAGCTGCAGAGCGCCAAAGCGCAGGTCGAAGTGGCCTCGCAGGTGCAGTTGCAGATTCGCCAGCAGGAAACCAATGTTGAAGCGCGGCAGCAGCAGGTCGAGCAAGCCCGGGCTCAGCTCAACACTGCCGAGCTTAACCTCTCATACACCGAAGTACGCGCGCCGTATGACGGTTTCGTCACCAAACGCAACGTGCAGCCCGGTACGCTGGTACAGGCCGGCAGCGCGCTGTTTTCGCTGGTATCGCCGGATATCTGGATCACCGCCAACTTCAAAGAGTCGCAGCTGGCACGCATGAATCCGGGCGATAAAGTGGAGATTGGCGTTGATGCCTGGCCGGACATGAAGCTGGAAGGGCACGTCGATAGCGTGCAGATGGGCTCCGGCTCGCGCTTCTCTACCTTCCCGGCCGAGAACGCCACCGGTAACTACGTGAAGATTGTGCAACGCGTGCCGGTGAAAATTGTGATTGATAAAGGGCTCGACCCGAATCATCCGCTGCCGCTTGGCCTGTCGGTTGAACCGAAGGTGACGGTGGAATGAGTGCGAGCGAAAGCTGGCGTCCGGCCAGCAATCCCTGGCTGGTTGCCATCACGGTAACGCTGGCGGTGTTCATGGAAATTCTGGATACCACCATCGTTAACGTCGCGCTGCCGCACATCGCCGGGTCGCTGTCATCCAGCTACGATGAATCCACCTGGGTACTGACCTCCTATCTGGTTGCCAACGGCATTGTGTTGCCGATCTCGGCCTTTTTCAGCCGCCTGTTTGGGCGCAAGCAGTTCTTCCTGATCTGCATCGTGATGTTTACCATCTGCTCCTTCCTGTGCGGCATTGCCACCGAGCTGTGGCAAATCATTCTTTTCCGCGTACTGCAGGGCTTCTTCGGCGGCGGGCTGCAACCGGTGCAGCAGTCGGTGCTGCTGGATTACTTCAAGCCGGAAGACCGCGGCAAGGCTTTTGGCCTGTCATCGATTGCCATTATTGTCGCGCCGGTCATTGGCCCGACGCTCGGTGGCTGGATCACCGATAACTACAGCTGGCGCTGGGTGTTCTTTATCAATATTCCGGTGGGGATTCTCACGGTGCTGGCGATCTATCAGCTGCTGGAAGATCCGCCGTGGGAGCGCAAGTGGGCGAAGGGCCGGCTGAAAATCGACTATATCGGTATCAGCCTGATTACCCTGGGTCTCGGCTGTTTGCAGGTGTTCCTTGATCGCGGTGAAGATGAAGACTGGTTCGCTTCACACTTCATTCGCCTGTTTGCCATGCTGGCGGCCGTCGGCATCGTCGGTGCGGTTTACTGGCTGCTGTATGCGCGCAAGCCGGTGGTGGATATCACGGTGATGAAGGATCGCAACTTCTGGGTGGCCGGTCTGCTGATGGCGGGCATGGCGATGATTCTTTATGGCAGCTCGGTGGTGTTACCGCAGCTGGCGCAGCAGGATCTCGGTTATACCGCCACCTGGTCCGGGCTGGTGCTGTCGCCCGGCGCGGTCCTGATCGTGCTCACCATCCCGCTGGTGCTGAAGCTGATGCCGATTGTGCAGACGCGCTACATCATCGCCTTTGGCTTTACCTGTCTGGCGCTGGCCTTCTTCTATTCCAGCACCCTGACGCCCAACGTGGATTTCACCACGCTGGTGCTGATGCGCAGCGCGCAGTCGATTGGCCTCGGCTTCCTGTTTGTGCCGCTCACCACCATTGCCTTTATCACCGTGCCGCAGCGCCTGAATGCGGATGCCTCCGCGCTGTTCACCATGTTCCGTAACGTGGCCGGTTCGATCGGCATCTCGCTGGCCACTGCTGGCATCACCGAACGTGAACAGGTGCGATCGGCCCACATGGTGCACAACATGTCGCCGCTCAATGAGCAGTTCAACCTCACGCTGCAGCACTGGGCGCAGGCGATTCGTGACTTTACCAGTGCGGTGGGCGATCCGCTGACGCTGGCCAGCGGTCAGCTCTATCAGGAGATGATTGCCCAGGCGCGTATTCTGGCTTACATCGACGTGTTCATGGGCCTGAGCATTGTCGCCGTGCTATTGATTCCTTTTTGTTGGTTGCTTTCGCCGATCAAGAGCGAAGGCAGTGCAGGAGCACATTAACATGATCACCTCTTCGCGCGTTACGCCGTCGCTGACGCTGCTGGCGCTGTCCATGCTGCTGGCGGGTTGTGCCGTCGGGCCCGATTATCAGCCGCCGCAGGCGCACACGCCCGGTAGCTACCGTGATTTGCCCTCTCAGGAAGCTTCAAAACCGCTGGCGTCCGCGACCAATCCTTCATGGTGGAAAAGCTTTAACGACCCGCAGCTCGATAGCCTGATTGAGCGCGCCATCGCCGGCAACCTGACGCTGCAACAATCGGTGCTTCGCATCGCCGGTGCGCGCGAACAGCTGGCGCAGGCACGTGGCGGGCTGTTCCCGTCGCTTAACGGCTCCGCCAAAGTGACGCGTCAGCAGCTCGGCCTGAAAGGCATGCTGAAATCCAACGGGGTGTACGATCAGGTGGATGATGACGTGGCAGATCAGCTCAACGGTCTGACCCATTCGGTCACGCTGTATCAGGGCAGCTTTGACGCCAGCTGGGAACTGGATTTATGGGGCAAGGTAAGACGCCAGATGGAGATGGCGGACGCGCAGCAGCAGGCGGCGATTGAGCAGCGTAACGATGCGCTGGTGTCGCTGGAAGCCGAGGTCGCGCGCGCGTATCTGCAGCTGCGCGGCGCGCAGGCGGTGCTGGCGACGCTGCAACAGCAAATCAACGTGGCGCAGCAAACCTGGGAGCTGACGCAGAGCCAGCAGCGTAACGGTCTGGCGCCGCTCACCGACGTTGAGAATGCCCGTGCGCAGCTGGCCTCCCTTAACGCGCAGCTGCCACAGTATCAGGCCCAGGAACGTCAGGCGATGAACGGGCTGGCAGTGCTGCTGGGCAAAACGCCGGGCGCGCTGGATAACGAACTGATGAGCAGCAAAGCGCTGCCGGCGTTGCCGAAGCTGGTGGCGGTGGGCATTCCCTCGACGCTGGCGCGTCGTCGTCCGGATATCCGCCAGGCTGAAGCGAATCTGCATGCGCAGACCGCCAATATCGGCGTATCAGTCGCGAACCTGTTCCCCAGCCTGTCGCTCACCGGGCAGCTGGGCGTGCGTAACACCGATGCCAGCTACCTTGACGACTGGAGCAGCCACTTCTTCAGCGTCGGCCCGGCGCTGTCGATCCCGATTTTTCAGGGCGGACGTCTGGTTTCCAGCGTGAAACTGGCGCGCGCGCAGCAGGCGAGCGCGGCGCTCGATTATCGCCAGACGGTATTGACGGCGCTGCAGGATGTGGAAAATGCGCTGGTCAGCTACCGCGCCGATCAGCAACAGGTTACTGCGCTGGATGAGACCACTGGCGCACTGCAGCGCGCCTTTGACCTCGCCAGTGACAGTTACAAACAGGGCATCTCTACCTTCCTTGAGGTGCTGGATGCTCAGCGTCAGCTGGCACAGTCGCAGGCGCAATCCACCCAGGCGCGCATGCAAAGCGCGCTGGACCTGGTAGCGCTGTATAAAGCGCTGGGTGGCGGCTGGGAGCCGTATCAGCAGGTGACGCTGCCGGACTATGACGTTTTTGGTCCGGCCACCGCAGTCAATTAATCTGACATCGCTGACCGCATCCACGGCGTGCGGTCAGCGCCTTCCGTGAAATAAATATTCTCCCTTCTGTTTGTTGTGCAAAATTTGCACTGCCTTCTCTGCGCCCTGAATCAGGTTGTGTGATCGTTATCTCAATTAAAGGCAAAGAGAATGACCCGTGGCGCAAAATTTAAATTTCATATTTATTCATTGTGGTGGAAATAATCTATTTTAAGGCTTCTTATCTCAGGAAAGGAGTTGGTTATGTCCCGCGAAACCTGGATGACGCCTAATCCGGCATCAGGGCCAAACAGCAGCACGCGCACCGAGCCTTTTGTGAAAGTCATTGCGCTGATTGCCACCCTCGGTGGTTTGCTGTTTGGCTACGACACCGGCGTGATCTCCGGCGCACTGTTATTCATGGGCGACGATCTGCATCTCACCCCATTTACCACCGGGCTGGTGACCAGCAGTCTGCTGTTTGGCGCGGCGTTTGGCGCACTGGCTTCCGGTCACTTTGCCGCCGCGGTCGGGCGGAGAAAAATTATTCTGGTACTGGCGATTATTTTTGCACTCGGCGCGCTGGGTACAGCACTGGCACCCGATGTCAGCTGGATGATTTTCTTCCGCCTGGTCCTTGGCGTGGCCGTGGGTGGTGCGTCCGCCACCGTACCGGTGTATATCGCCGAAATGGCACCGGCCAACAAACGGGGTCAGCTGGTGACCATGCAGGAGCTGATGATCGTTTCCGGCCAGATGCTGGCCTATATGTCGAACGCCGGCTTCAACGCGGCCTGGGGGGGCGACACGACCTGGCGCTGGATGCTGGCGGTCGCCACGCTACCGGCGGTGCTGCTGTGGTTCGGGATGATGTTTATGCCGGACACGCCGCGCTGGTATGCCATGAAAGGCCGTCTCGCTGAGGCGCGCAAGGTTCTGGAACGCACCCGCGCGCGCGAAGACGTTGAGTGGGAGATGATGGAGATCGAAGAGACGCTATCGGACGAGCAACAGCAGCGTCCGCGTCTGCGGGAACTGCGCCAGCCATGGCTGATCAAACTGTTCCTGATCGGTATCGGTATTGCCGCCATCCAGCAACTGACCGGCGTGAATACTATCATGTACTACGCGCCGACCATGCTGAAAGCGGTGGGGATGAGCAATGACGCTGCGCTGTTTGCCACCATTGCCAATGGCGCGGTATCGGTATTAATGACCTTTGTGGGGATCTGGCTGCTGGGGCGCATCGGTCGCCGCACCATGACGATGATAGGTCAGTTTGGTTGTACCGCCTGTCTGGTGTTTATTGGCACCGTCAGTTACCTGATGCCGGAAACAGTTAACGGTCAGCCGGATATCTTGCGCAGTTATATGGTGCTGCTGGGTATGCTGATGTTTCTGAGTTTCCAGCAGGGCGCGTTATCGCCGGTCACCTGGCTGCTGCTGTCAGAAATTTTCCCCACACGGTTACGCGGTATTTTTATGGGCGGCGCGGTATTTGCGTTGTGGATCGCCAATTTTCTTATTTCTCTGCTGTTCCCGGTTCTGCTGGCGTCGGTTGGCTTATCCGGCGCGTTCTTTATTTTCGCGCTGATTGGCATAGGCGGCGCGATTTTTGTTATTCGCTGGGTACCGGAAACACGCCATCGTTCGCTGGAGCAGATTGAACATTATTTGCACGACCGGCTGTCTGATGCGCCGGCGCCCCAGCTATTGCGACCGGCAGTGAAGAAAAGCGGATAACCACAGACATACGATTTTTGCATGATGGCCGGTTAACAACCGGCCTTTTTTTATTTATTTAATGGCAAAATGAGATATTGCTCGCATCTGTGACGCCAATGCCATCCGCGTTAAAAAGGGATTTTACTTACACTATTAATGTTTTTTTACCTTTATGCTGACTACTGCCTCAGCGCACAATAAGCGCTAAACGCTTGTTTCCTACGCGTGAATAAGCAATGAAATCGATTCCAGTTCCAGCCGATGGTACTGAACCGCTGATGTTAATTCACCGTTAATTCACGCCGCACATTGGGTTTAAACGCGCCTGCCAGGAATATGCTAATCCATTCGGATTAATCCGGTCTGCAAAATTAATTTATTTTTTTATTTGAATTGGGTAATCTTGCCACTACAGTTTATTTAACCCCCTTAAGCAAGGACATTGTGATGAGTGACGCATTTAAAGTTCTGAACAACATTCGCACATTACGTGCACAGGCTCGTGAACTGCCACTGAGCGATCTGGAAGAAATTCTGGAAAAATTAACCGTCGTGGTGACTGAGCGCCGCGACGAAGTTGAAGCGGAAGAAGCGCAGAACCGCGAAAAAGAAGAGAAGCTGTCTAAATACCGTGAAATGCTGCTGGCAGACGGTATCGACCCGAACGAATTACTGGGTGCACTGGAAACCGGTAAAAAACGCGCCAAGCGTGCGCCGCGTCCGGCGAAATATTCTTACACCGACGAAAACGGTGAAGAGAAATCATGGACCGGTCAGGGCCGTACCCCAGCTGCGATTAAAAAAGCGCTGGATGCAGGTAAAAGCCTCGACAGCTTCCTGATCAAATAATCTGCACAATCCTTGTAAGCGGGAGCCGGAGGCGTCAGCGTCTCCGGCTTTTTTATTGGCCTCGCTCCGGGCACGGGCGGCGGTTCACTTCCCGCGCCGTGGATAACCTGTCCGGCACGGTCGCAATTATTTTACCTCTGGCAACAAGGTGTTCTCCGCCTTGCCTCTGCGTATCCGGGTGCAGAGGTGGCTCATCCAGGCCGCTTCTGGCATAATGCCCGCTGTTTTTTCCTCCACTGCGTAACAAAGGTCAATGCCGTGTTAGTTTCCAGCAATATCACTATGCAGTTCGGCAGTAAGCCACTGTTTGAGAATATCTCCGTTAAATTTGGCGGCGGTAATCGTTACGGTTTAATCGGTGCGAACGGCAGCGGTAAATCGACCTTCATGAAAATACTGGGCGGCGACCTGGTTCCGACTAACGGAAATGTTTCCCTCGACCCTAATGAGCGCATCGGTAAGCTTCGCCAGGATCAGTTTGCTTTCGAGCAATATAGCGTGCTGGATACCGTGATTATGGGGCACCAGGAATTGTGGGCGGTGAAGCAGGAGCGCGATCGCATATATGCCTTGCCGGAAATGAGCGAAGAGGAAGGCTATAAAGTCGCCGACCTTGAGGTCGCCTACGGTGAAATGGACGGTTACAGTGCCGAATCACGCGCCGGAGAATTATTACTCGGCGTGGGCATTCCGGTGGAGCAGCATTACGGTCCGATGAGTGAAATTGCCCCAGGCTGGAAATTGCGTGTGCTGCTGGCGCAGGCATTATTTGCTAACCCGGATATTTTGTTACTCGACGAACCGACCAACAACCTGGATATTGACACCATTCGCTGGCTGGAGCAGGTGCTTAACGAACGCGACAGTACCATGATCATCATTTCGCATGACCGTCACTTCCTGAATATGGTGTGTACGCACATGGCGGATCTGGATTACGGTGAGCTGCGCGTTTATCCCGGCAATTATGACGAATATATGACGGCGGCGACCCAGGCGCGCGAGCGTTTATTAGCGGATAACGCCAAGAAGAAAGCGCAAATTGCCGATCTGCAATCCTTCGTTAGTCGCTTTAGCGCCAACGCCTCAAAATCGCGTCAGGCCACCTCGCGCGCGAAGCAGATTGATAAAATCAAACTGGATGAGGTAAAAGCCTCCAGCCGTCAGAACCCGTATATTCGTTTCGAGCAGGATAAAAAGCTGTTCCGTAATGCGCTGGAAGTGGAAGCACTGACCAAAGGATTTGATAACGGTCCGCTGTTTAAAAATCTTAACCTGCTGCTGGAAGTGGGTGAGAAACTGGCTATCCTCGGCGCCAACGGTATTGGTAAATCCACGCTGCTGAAAACGCTGGTCGGCGAACTGCAGCCGGATAGCGGCACGGTGAAATGGTCGGAGAATGCGCGCATTGGTTACTACGCGCAGGATCACGCCGAAGATTTTGCTGACGACCTGAGCGTGTTCGACTGGATGAGCCAGTGGAAGCAGGAAGGCGACGACGAGCAGGCGGTGCGCAGTATTCTTGGTCGTCTGCTGTTCAGCCATGACGACATCAAGAAGCCAGCGAAAGTGCTGTCCGGTGGTGAGAAGGGCCGCATGCTGTTTGGCAAGCTGATGATGCAGAAGCCAAACATCCTGGTGATGGACGAACCGACTAACCACCTGGATATGGAGTCGATCGAGTCACTGAACATGGCGCTGGAGATGTACGAAGGCACGCTGATTTTCGTCTCGCACGACCGTGAGTTCGTCAGCTCGCTGGCGACGCGCGTCATCGAGATGAAAGGCGATCGCATCGTTGACTTCACCGGCAACTACGAAGATTACCTGCGCAGCCAGGGCATCGTATAACGGCGTAGCCGTTTAGCAGCCGCCATCATCAGCGGCGCAATTTATCGCCTGATAAATTGCGCCGCTCAGCAATACCTGACGCTTATGTCACGCCCCGGCGTTATCCCTCACGCTGGCCACACACTTCACATTGCGCATCCTGCGCCACTTTCAGGCTGCGAAACTCGGCGCTCATCGCATCGTACATCAGCAGTCGCGCGCTGGCCGGCTGGCCAAAGGCGCTTAGCACCTTTAGCGTTTCCATCGCCTGCATCGCACCTACCACGCCGACCAGCGGAGCCATCACGCCGGCTTCGACACAGCTCAGCGTCTGCTCGCCGAACAGGCGGCTGATGCAGCGGTAGCAGGGCTCGCCGGGCTGCCAGGTGAATACGCTGAGCTGGCCTTCCATGCGGATGGCTGCGCCGGAGATCAGCGGCACCCGATGCTGAAAACATCCACGGTTCACCTGTTCGCGCGTGGTAACATTGTCGCTGCAGTCCAGCACCGCATCGTGACGCGCAATCAGTTCGCCGAGCGCGGCTTCATCCAGCTGCGCATCGATCGGCTCCAGCGTGCAGTGCGGATTGAGCGCCGCCAGCTGCTGACGGGCCGAGGCGACTTTTGCCATGCCGATGCGCTCATCGCTGTGCAGAATCTGGCGCTGCAGATTACTCAGGCTGACGCGATCAAAATCCAGCAGCGTCAGATGACCGACGCCGGCGGCGGCAAGATAGGGCGCGGCAGCACAGCCCAGTCCGCCCAGGCCAACGATAAGTACCCGTGAGGCTTTCAGCCGTTCCTGGCCGTCGAAATCGAAGCCGCGCAGCACAATCTGCCGGTTGTAGCGCAGCATCTCTTCATCGCTCAGCTCTGTGTGCATTAGCCCTCCAGCAGGCTGTTGAAGGCCTCGACATCAACCCATTCGCCCGGCTCAACGTCACCGCGATCGCGCTCCAGCACAATAAAGCAGTCGGCCAGCGCAAAGGAACTGAACACGTGCGAGCCCTGCGCACCGGTGCTGCGCACTTCCAGTACGCCATCATCGCCGCGACTGAGGATGCCGCGCTGAAAATCGAGTCGGCCCGGCGCTTTCTTCAGACGCTGCGTTGCGCGCGCGCGCTGGCGCAGCGGCATGATGCGCGTGGTCTGGCCGGTCAGCGTGGCCAGCAGCGGCTGCACCAGCTGATAGAAGGTCACGGCCGCCGACACCGGATTGCCCGGCAACCCGCAGAACCAGCTGTTGGCCAGACGGCCAAAGGCAAACGGCTTGCCGGGCTTGATTGCCAGCTTCCAGAAGGTAATCGCGCCCAGCTCTTCGAGCATCGCTTTGGTGAAATCCGCCTCGCCCACTGACACGCCGCCGGTGCTGATCACCACATCGGCCTGGCGATCGGCTTCGCTGAAGGCCTGGCGCAGCTTCGCGGGATCATCAGCGATCACGCCAAGGTCGATCACCTCGCAGCCGAGTTTGCGCAGCATCAGCGCCACGGTGAAGCGGTTGGTGTCATAAATCTGGCCCTCGGCCAGCGGCTGGCCCACCGCCTGCAGTTCGTCACCGGTGGAGAAAATGGCCACGCGCAGCTTACGCAGCACGCTGACCTCCGCAATACCCAGCGACGCCAGCAGCGGCAGCTCCGCGGCACCGAGCCGCACGCCGGCATCCAGTACCTGCTTACCGGCCTGAATATCTTCCCCGATGCGGCGAATATTTTGCCCGGCACGCACTGGCGCGGTGATGACAATGCCGCCGTCATGCGATTCGGTTTGCTCCTGCATTACCACGGCGTCGCAGCCGGCGGGGACTGGTGCGCCGGTCATAATGCGAATCACGCTGCCGGCTGGCCACTCGCCATTAAACGAGGCGCCGGCAAACGCTTTGCCCGCTACCGGCAGCACGCGGTCAGCGGACAGGTCGCTCAGGCGCAGCGCGTAGCCGTCCATCGCGGAGTTATCGAACGGCGGCACGTCCAGCGGCGAAATCACCGGCTTCGCGGTAATGCGCCCGGCGGCATCGGCCAGCGCGACACTCAGGCAATCGCTAATCGGTTGCAGCTGCTGCAGCATTTTCTGCTGTGCGTCTTCAAGGGAAATCAGTCCGGCGGTAAAAGGTTCCATGTCCATCTCTGTCGGGTTAAAGGCGAATGCTGCTTATTATGGTGGCTGTTGTCGGCTGAGTCACATGCGAGATCAAAGGGAATGGAAATTAGTGCGCGGTGACGAATCCGCCGGCGAACATGCTTTGTTCAGACTGAAAGTGAGTATCATGTTAACAACCGTGCTGACGTTATGATGTGAGTGCGGCAGATACTTTCTTATGCACCAGTGACAGAAACGCGCCCGCAGTGGTATCCCAGTTGGCCGGAACAAACTCTCTTTTATAGCGGTCACGGAAATCAGATTCGACATCATCGCACTCTGCCAGAAACAGCTCGATGTCTGCCAGCATGGCGTGCAGGTTTCCTTTATGCGCTTCTCTGATATACGCCTCGATTTTGGGCTCGATCTCATCACCCGGTTCAAACAGGTCATAATCCTGCCCAAACCAGATGCCAATAAAATTATCCAGTTCACTGATACTGATACGGTCCATCATAACTCCGGGAAAGCGGTAATGATAAAGTAAGGTTTGCCGTTGTAGGGCTTAAAATCCAGTATGACGCGAACGGCGTAGCAGGTCTCAACTTCTTCACGCCCTTTACTCACGACTATACCAACCGGATGTGAAAAACGCCGACTCAGGCGCATACGGGCTTGTAAGCCTGGAGGGATATTTTTCACCCACATCTGAATTTGATGCTTATTATCTGCCAGCACCTTACTGATCAGTGCTTCCGCCTCGCTCAGAGACTTAAAGCTACTGGCTTCATCGAGACGAGGCCGGTTACGAAGCCTCACCCGCAGCTCATCCGGCGTTTTGCCGATATGTCGCTCAATCGTGTGCCCACCGGGTGCTCGCCCTGAGAGCGACTCATGCTCGGCGATTTTGACCCGCCCGGCACGCACCGCGATAACGCGCTCTGCTCCGGCTGCAAAGGCAAATGCCATCGGAATGGCGATATCTACCGTCAGGCCGACATTCATGGCGGTCTGACGGTCAGCGCCGAGCGATTCTGCGAGTGCCACGGCCGAATTAAACGTGTCGGTAGCGACCTGTCTGCCAGTCCATATCTGGCGCAGGCTGGCCTGAAGCGTGTCAAGACTGTGAGTGCCGACAAAGACGCAGCCAGCTTTGGTCAGCAAGGTGGGCTCAGGCACGACGCACAGCGCGCCAGCACCAAAAAGCTCAATCACCCCGCCAGCGAGCCTGAGCCCTCCAAAAATGCGGTTGCTGGTCGTTTCACCCTCGCTGACGCTGCGATCTGAAAGGACGGCTGCCAGCTGCACCGGGGAGATTGCAATCCTTACCCCTTTTTCATCTTCCACTGAATATTCCTTTTCATGAATGGGCCTTTAACTTACCCGATTTTTAACCGGCACTGAAGCCATACAGAAAGCAAGGTCAAATAGGTTGTTCACTGCCTTGCCGGTGCCAGACGTAAGCGCGCCAGTCATAATGTTAAGGTTGCTGCGTTCTCACCCTTAATTCACAAAAAAGCATAATCCACATTAAAAGGTTATGACCGCTGATACACTTTCTGCTTTACAAGCAGGGAGGGGCTTTCTATAGTCGAAAATTGCCAAAAAAAGATGAAAACCATTCTAAATCAGTGTTTTTGGCTCTGATTCCTTGACAGGGTAACGGTTATGGCTAAAGCAGTTATCGCAATTCACGGCGGCGCCGGCGCGATTACGCGTGCGGCAATGAGCGCCGAAAAAGAGCAGCACTATCGTCAGCAGCTGGCCGCGATTGTCAGCGCCGGCCAGCAGATTCTGGCTAGCGGCGGTAGCGCGCTGGATGCCGTGACCGAAGCGGTGCGGCTGCTGGAAGAGTGCCCGCTGTTCAATGCCGGCAGAGGTGCCGTGTTCACCCATCAGGGCACCCATGAACTGGATGCCAGCCTGATGGATGGCCGTACGCTGGACATC